>CAIWWH010000036.1 GCA_903916385.1 uncultured Actinomycetes bacterium | reverse complement strand
CGTCTACGTGTGGCTCTCTCGGCTCTCACAATGGCGGAGTATTTCCGCGATGTGCAGAATCAAGATGTATTGCTCTTCATCGACAACATCTTCCGCTTTACCCAAGCCGGTTCAGAGGTATCGACCCTCCTCGGTCGTATGCCATCAGCTGTGGGATACCAGCCAACACTTGCCGATGAGATGGGTCAACTCCAGGAGCGCATCACATCTACTCGTGGTCACTCGATCACATCAATGCAGGCAATTTATGTTCCCGCCGATGACATCACCGACCCTGCTCCACACACCACCTTCGCCCACCTTGATGCGACGACCGTTCTCTCTCGTCCGATCTCTGAGCTTGGTATCTACCCTGCGGTGGATCCACTTGACTCAACATCTCGTATCTTGGATCCGCGCTACATCGGTGAGCATCACTTCCGTGTTGCCAACCGCGTCAAGCAGATCTTGCAGCGTTATAAGGATCTACAGGACATCATCGCTATCTTGGGTATCGATGAGCTCTCCGAAGAGGATCGCATCTTGGTAGGTCGCGCTCGTCGTATCCAACGCTTCCTCTCACAGAACACCTTCGTTGCTAAGGTCTTCACAGGAATCGACGGATCATTCGTTCCACTTTCAGAGACCATCGAAGCATTCGAAGCTCTCGCTGATGGAAAGTATGACCACGTTCCAGAGCAAGCCTTCTTTATGTGCGGTGGCTTGGCAGATGTTGAAGCTAAGGCTGCAGAGTTGGCTAAGGCTTAATAATGAGCGATTCCAAACTCACTGTCGAAGTAGTCTCACCCGAAAAGCGCGTCTGGTCGGGTGAGGCCACTTCAGTATCTGCGCGCACTGTTGAGGGTGATATCGGAATCTTGCCGCACCACATTCCGCTTCTTGGAGTGCTCGTTCCCGGTCTTGTAACTGTTCATGCGGTTGATGGATCGACTCCTGATTTCAATATGGCAGGTGGATTTATCTCGGTGAACAATAACCGCGTATCAATCTTGGGCGAGGAAACCGCTAAATAGTTGTGACATCTGCGCCGAGTGTGCGCAGATCGGCGGCAAAGTTTGGATAGCCGCGTTCAATGTGGAATGAATCTTCGACAATAGTTACTCCATCTGCCACCAAGGCAGCTAACACAAGCCCCGCACCAGCTCTAATATCTGTCGCTGCGACTGGTGCACCCGAGAGCAGGGGAACCCCCGAGACGGCGGCGTGATGGCCATCTACGGTGATATTTGCACCTAACCGGCGAAGTTCGTTGACGAACATGAAGCGCGCTTCAAAGACATTCTCAGTCACCATGGCGCTGCCCCGTGCAATCGCATTGAGCGATATCGCCATGGGTTGTAAATCAGTTGGGAAGCCTGGGTAGGGGAGAGTCGCGATATCGACTGCGATCGGTCGTTGATCCATTCGAACACGAAAACCATCAGAGGTCGTGGTAACAACAGCGCCGGTGGCGACTAATTTATCTAACGGGATTTCGAGGTGATCTGCGCGTCCACCTTTGATCGTGATATCTCCTTGGGTCATCGCCGCTGCGAAGGCCCAGGTTCCTGTCACAATTCGATCAGGAAGCGTGGAGTGGCTGGCTGCGTGGAGAGAGTCGACACCTTCAATAATTAGTGTGGAACTTCCTAGACCTTCAATTTTCGCGCCCATCGCAATCAGATATTCCCCGAGATCAATGATGTCTGGCTCGCGTGCGACGTTATACAAAGTGGTTGTTCCCTTAGCGAGCACAGCAGCGGTCATCAGATTTTCAGTC
Source organism: uncultured Actinomycetes bacterium (assembly GCA_903916385.1). Taxonomy (GTDB): domain Bacteria; phylum Actinomycetota; class Actinomycetes; order Nanopelagicales; family Nanopelagicaceae; genus PALSA-747. The sequence continues at coordinate 1,880 of CAIWWH010000036.1, read as the reverse complement.
GCACCCACGCTTGGGAAGTTGAGTTCAAAGGTTGCTCCGACCAGACCATTGGGAGCAGTTGCAATGATGTAGCCGTGTTCAAAGGAGATCGTCGCACCTAGCGCCTCAAGACCCGCGATATGGAAATCGAGCCCTCGTGAACCGATTGCATCACCGCCAGGTAGTGAGATCTCTGCGATACCAACGCGGGTCAAAATAGGACCAAGTACATTGATCGAGGCGCGCATCTTGCGGACTAATTCGTATTCAGCTTTATGCCCGGGGACCTCAGGGACATCGATTTCCATTGTCAAAGTTGCACGATCGAAAGTCACGGTGCAGCCCATGCGGGTCAAGAGTTCCGACATGATGTCGACGTCGGCGATCTGGGGGACGTTGTAGAGGGTGTTCTTTCCTGGGGCCAACAGGGAGGCGGCCATCAACTTAAGGGCCGAGTTCTTGGCGCCCGTAACGGTGACCTCGCCGGAGAGGCGAGTGGGACCTACGATGCGAAGCGCAGATGAATTCTCCGCCACACATCACCTCCGCCTGCGTTAAAAGTAAATTTGAGTGGTCTCATTCTAGTTGCTCCAATAGGCTCGCCCCATGGTTAATTTGACGCGGATTTATACAAAAACTGGTGATGATGGAACGACCTCGCTGGGGGATATGAGTCGCACCTCCAAGAACGATCCGCGCCTCGAGGCGTACGCCGATGTTGATGAAGCTAACTCCGCAATTGGAGTCGCCCTCTCACTTGGCTCGATAACTCAGGAGTCTGTTAAGGCGCTACTTATTAGAATTCAGAATGACCTCTTCGATGTCGGAGCCGATCTATCTACTCCAGTAGTTGATGAGCCAAAGGTAGAACCGCTTCGCGTTACCGAAGAGCAGGTGACTTATATTGAAGGTCAGATCGATCATTACAATAAGGACCTGGCAGAGTTGCGGTCGTTTGTATTGCCATCTGGCACGCCCGCCGCTTCGCTTCTGCATGTGGCGCGCACTGTGACCCGTCGTGCCGAACGTTCAACGTGGCATGCGATTCACTCGTTTGGTGGGGGCGTCAATCCCTTGACTGCCAAGTATCTCAATCGCTTATCAGATCTGCTCTTTGTACTCGCCAGATATGAAAATCGCGAAGTCGGAGATGTGCTCTGGGTTCCTGGGGCTAATCGATAATCACGAATTAGATGGCGCAGGAGTGGCACTGGGAGTTGGTTCACCTGGTGCCGGAGTGCCTGCTGGCGCGGCAATAAAGGTATTGCTCGGTACTGGATCAGCAGAGGGTCCGATGCCGCACATCGCGTGAATTCCCGAGAATCTAACGCCGGTTTGCAGTGGCACCGGGCTTACTAAGACAATTGTTTGGATGGTCTTACCAGGTGCTCCAGGTTCAAGGACAGAAATCTGACCGAGATCTACCCGAGCAGTGGCATCGGCAGGATCTATGCCGGAAATGTCAGCGCTTACTTTCCACCAGGTGCAACGTTCGGTTGCCCCTACAAGTACCGCAGCACAAGAGTAAGCCGGTGTGTTGGGTTTAGTAGGATCGATCGAACATGAACTCACTGGTGATGCAGCATCTTTCATGGCGGAGAGAATCCCGACCAACTCTGTTCCTGTTGGAATCCGAGCATACGCAGAGCCCACAGAGGTAAAACCATGTGGAGGCCACGCCGGTGAAGGCGATGGAGGAACGGGCTTCGGCGCGGAAGGACGGTAGTAATAGTGATGAACAGGCTTTGCCTTTGAAAGTGCGGCCTTCTTCTTAGCCGCTGCGAGTTTCTTACTTATCGTGCTCTTCTTTGCGGGAGTTGTCGTTGCAAAGACTGAAGATGGTTTCGTGGTCGTACTGTGTGGAGTTGATTTAACAGTTGCTGACTTGGGTTTGGGCTTTG
>CAIWWH010000035.1 GCA_903916385.1 uncultured Actinomycetes bacterium | reverse complement strand
CGCCTTCAATGGCTGCGAGGCGATTTTCAAACATCGAAATAGTTGGGTTCGCAAAGCGACCGTAGACATAGTGGTCTATCTCTTCGGCGAAGGCATGATTGGCTTGCTCGACGCTGTCGTAGGTAAAGCCGCTGGTCAGGTAGAGAGCCTCGCCGGTCTCGCCAAATCCCGAGCGAGCAAGTCCAGCGCGCACAGCCAAAGTATCTTCATGCAGGGCCCAACTCGGCTTCAAGCCATCACTGGAATTGGAATATCCCCAGGGGCGATGTTGGTGGGTCACGCCCGTAGTTTAACTGCCGTTCACCTGTGCTTCGTTGTGGTGACCACGACATCTGCGCCTTGTGACTTAGCCACGCGTTAGATGCTTAGATAGCGCTTATGACAGAGCCAATTGCAGACCCAGCCCGCGGCAAAGAGGTCTTTGACCTCGATCGCGCCCATGTATTCCACTCTTGGTCAGCCCAAGGGCTAATCAGCCCGATGCCAGTGGCTGGCGGCGAGGGAAGCTACTTCTGGGATTACGAGGGCAATAAGTACCTCGACTTTTCCTGCCAACTGGTCTTCACCAACATTGGCTTCCAACACCCCAAGGTCGTCGCTGCGATTCAAGAGCAGGCAGCAAAGCTGACGACGATTGCTCCACAGCATGCCAACGATGCTCGCGCCGAGGCTGCCAAGTTGATCACCGAGCGCGCAGGCGCGCAACACAACAAGGTCTTCTTCACCAACGGTGGCGCAGATGGAATCGAAAATGCAATCCGCTTGGCCCGCGTTCACACCGGCAAGCACAAGGTCTTGTCCTTCTACCGCAGCTATCACGGCAATACGACATCAGCCGTTACGGCAACTGGTGACCCACGTCGTTGGCCTAACGAGTATGCCTATGGCCATGTGCACTTCTTCGGTCCTTATCTTTATCGCACACCATTCTGGTCGACCACAGAAGAAGAAGAATCGGCTCGCGCGCTAGAGCACCTAGAACAAGTCATCATCTTTGAAGGTCCGGCAACCATCGCAGCGATCTTGCTCGAGTCAGTGGTCGGTACTGCAGGTGTGCTGATTCCACCAGCGGGCTACCTAGAAGGTGTTCGCGCCTTGTGTGACAAGTACGGCATCAAATGGATTGCCGATGAAGTCATGTCTGGCTTTGGTCGCACGGGCAAATGGTTTGCCTACCAACATTCGAGTGTCGAGCCAGATCTGATCGTCTTCGCTAAGGGTGTTAACAGTGGTTACGTTCCACTCGGCGGAGTGGTCATCAGCGATGAGATCGCTGCGACATTCAATGAGCGCGTCTTCCCTGGTGGACTTACTTATAGTGGGCATCCACTTGCCACCGCTGCTGCCGTGGCCACAATCAACGCGATGACCGATGAGAAGATGGTCGAGCACGCTGCAGATATTGGCGAGAGCGTTATCCGTCCATTTCTTGAAGAACTTGCCACAAAGCACAAAGTCGTTGGCGAAGTTCGTGGCTTGGGCGCCTTCTGGGCGATCGAACTGGTCAAGGATCGCGAAACCCACGAGCCACTCGCTCCTTACGGTGGATCTAGCCCAGCGATGGGTGAAGTGATGGCCGCCTGCAAGAAGGCCGGGATGATTCCATTTATGAACTTCAACCGGATCCATATTTGCCCACCGCTCAATGTGAGCGAGGAAGATCTGCGTAAGGGAATCGCGATCTTAGATGCCGCGCTCGCCGGTATCGCAGGGCACTACACCGGCAAATAACTACACCTAAAAATCTGCCCAACTAGAATGGTCGCATGACCTCAGTCGACTTGATGACACTATCGGTCGATTGTGGTGGCTTGAGCATCAAAGCCTCGGTTCTAGATGGCAAAGGGACCCTGCACGCCAATCCCATTGCAACGCCCACGCCTTACCCGTTGAGCCCCGCGAAGTTGATCGCCACCTTTCAGGAGCTCGCCGATAAGTTGCCACCCTTTGATCGCGTGACAATCGGGATGCCTGGCATGATCCGCCACGGCGTCGTCGTACATACCCCGCACTACATCAACACCAAAGGCCCACTCACAAAGGTTGATCCCGAACTGCTCGTGGAGTGGCGCGGCTTCGATATGCAGAGCGCAGT
>CAIWWH010000034.1 GCA_903916385.1 uncultured Actinomycetes bacterium | reverse complement strand
TGTTACCGCTAGGAGTGCGACGGAGAGAGTTGCGACCAATTCCAGTGCGAGTGATGTGAGAAAAGAGACGCGAAGAACCTGCATCGTCTCCTTACGATATTTCTCTCCCACCTCGCGCAGCTTTTGTGATTGTAATTTCTCGCGTCCATAAACTTTAAGCGTGGTCAGTCCACTTAAGAGATCTAGAAAATAGCCACCGAGTAAGCCAAGCGTCTTCCATTTCTTCTCTGTTGCGCTGGCGGTAAATCTTCCAATCAGAATTCCGAAGATCGGTATCAATGGGAGCGTGAACAAAATGATTGCTCCTGATTTCCAATCGCGAAAGGCAATAGTTACTCCGACCGAAACCGGCACGACTACTGCGATAAAGAGTTGTGGCAGAAACTTTGCAAAGTACCCATCAAGATTATTAATTCCTTTTGTAACCAGGACGGCCAGACCCGCTGTACCAAGGCTCTGAGTATCACTTCCACCATTAGAAAGTGATTTCTGCATCACCTCGGAGCGAAGTTCGTTGCGCATCTTGCTACTTGCTCTAGCGCCTAATCGATCATTTATATATGCCAGGACAGCTCTTGCGATAAAGACCACGGAGAGAGCAGCGACTTCATGAGCAAGGGAGGAGAAGGTGCGTTTCTGCTGAAAGAATTTGCAGATTAAATCAACGAGTAGAAGCGCCTGTCCAATAGTTGCAACGGCGCCTAGGACCGCAATAAGTACCAGGGTGAAAATAAAACCACGGCTGCTTCGGGAGTACCGCAGCAGCCGGGGGTCAAATGGTTTCACTAGTGGACGGTATCCAATACTCCAACTTCTGGGGAAGAGATCTGACTTGGATTAATTCGCTTACGGAATATCCAGTAGGACCAACCCTGATAGAGAAGGACGATTGGTGTCATAATTACTGCAACCCAGGTCATTACTCCCAGGGTGTAGTGAGTGCTGGAGGCGTTGAAGATATTCAATCCAGGGCCACCTGCGGTTAAGTTTGGCATCACATTTGGATAGAGACCGGTGAAGAGCGTGATCACCACTGCTGCTGTAGCAATTGCAGAGAAGAGGAAGGCGTAGCCTTCGCGACCCTTTGCATTTGCTGCGAGTGCAGTGAGCCAGGCAACGACCACGACAACAGAACCAGCAATAACTCCACCCTTAGAGGTAAGTCCCAAGAGGGTCCAACCCAAGAAGAGCACTGCTAGCAGCGCGGTTACTAATCCAACCCTTTGACCAAGTTTGTTTGCACGTACTCGAATTTCACCATCGGTCTTAAGTGCTAAGAAGAAGGCGCCATGTGAAACGAAGAGCGAGAGCGTAGTTAATCCACCGAGTAGCGCATAGGGATTAAGCAAATTCCAGAATCCACCAGAGTATTGGATGTATCCAGCTGAAACTTTTGTGAGCGGAACTCCGCGGACGATATTGGCAAATGCGACTCCCCAGAGCAGCGCTGGCAAGAAGCTAGCGACCGTGATCGCTAGATCCCAACGAGATCGCCACTTCTCACTTCCATACTTGCTGCGATATTCGAAGGCGACGCCACGAACGATCAGCGAGATAAGAATTAAGAAGAGAGGCAGATAGAAACCACTAAAGAGCGTGGCATACCACTCCGGGAATGCCGCGAATGTAGCTCCTCCAGCTACGAGCAACCAGACCTCGTTGCCATCCCATAGTGGACCTAAGGTAGTAAGGACCGCGCGACGTTCCGCTTGGTTCTTAGCGACAACAGGAAGCAAGATTCCAACTCCAAAGTCAAAACCCTCGAGAATGAAGTAGCCGATCCAGAGAACAGCGATGATTACGAACCAGAATGAATTGAGTGACATTTTTATCGCCTCCTAGTAGGCCATCGTGAGGGTGTCGGAATTAGCACTGACTTCTTTGGTCTTCTCTGGCCCGACCTTGATAGTGCGCATGATTAAGCCGAACTCAATCACAGCCAAGACACCGTAGAGCAGGGTAAAGACGACCATGGTGAAGAGAACGCTGGCTGCACTTACTCCTGGGCTGACGCCTGCTGAAGTCTTAAAGAGTCCAAAGACAACCCAGGGTTGACGAGCGCTCTCGGTGAAGATCCAACCGAAGGAGTTAGCCAAGATTGGGAGGAATGGAAGTACGACCATGCTCCTCACAAACCAGCGCTTGCGTGGGAAGCGTCCTTGACGAATAAAGAGCAGAGCCAAGAAGGAGATCAGTGCGGCCAGCGCACCAAAACCGATCATTAAGCGGAAGCTCCAGTAAGCGAAGGGAATATTCGGTGTGTAATTTCCAGCGCCATATTTCTGCTCGTAACTCTTCTCGAGGTTATTCACTCCCTCAACAGTTCCATTCACATTACCTGTCGCCATAAAGGAGAGCACCGATGGCAGACCAATCTGGAAGACAGATTTACTTCCGTTGAGAGTCCCAATTGTTAAGAGAGAGAATGGAACATTGGTCTTAGTGTTGTAAACAGCTTCTGCTGCTGCCATCTTCATTGGCTGTTGCGTTGTCATCAGACGAGCAGTTGTGTCACCAGAGACGGCAACCAGAACGAAGGAGATCAAGACTGTAATTAGTCCAATCTTCAGAGCAGGCTTGGCAACTTCCGCATCCTTATTATGGAAGATCATCCATGCGCCAACCGCAGCGAAGAGAGCTCCTGCAGTCAGGAATGCCGAGGGAATCGTGTGGAAGAAAGCTGCAACTGCTGTTGAGTTAGTGAGGACCTTGAAGATGCTTGTTAGTTCAGCGCGTCCTCGTGTTCCGTTCAGTACATAGCCAACTGGGTGCTGCATGAAGGCATTTGCTGCCAAGATGAAGTAAGCCGAGAGAAGCGTTCCGGTAGCTGCGATCCAGATAGAAGCAAGATGCAACTTCTTGGGGAGTCGATCCCATCCAAAGATCCAGATGCCAAGGAAGGTACTCTCCAGGAAGAAGGCGAGTAACCCTTCCATCGCGAGAGGTGCACCGAAGATATCGCCTACAAAGCGACTGTAGGAAGACCAGTTCATTCCAAACTGGAACTCCTGCACAATGCCTGTGACGACACCGATCGCAAAATTGATTAAGAAAAGCTTTCCAAAGAATTTCGTCGCCCGCAGATACTTATCTTTATTTGTGCGATACCAAGCGGTCTGCAAGCCGGCAACTAAGAAGCCGGATCCGATGGTGATCGGAACGAAGATGAAGTGATAGACGGTGGTGATTCCAAATTGCCATCTGGCAAGATCTAAAGCGCTCATTAATTTCCCCAATCTGAATGGGTAAATCTTCGCGAATTACACAGAGATATCCCAGCAAGTTTGCGAGTGCTATCCCTCTTAAAGCTGTGTTTTACGCCAACTTTAGGCCGACTGTCGGTCTATTTGAGGGAGTTGCCCACCTTTGGAACTTCCCAGAGATGAAGTACCTGCAAGGTGATGGATCGAATGAGGTCTTGACCAGTTTTATCAAAGGGAAGGTCGACGCAGGCATCACTCAACTGACAACTCCAGGTAGTTAGGCCAGCATTGAAGAGCGCGCTTCCAGATGGATATGCAATCCAATCAACCTGGGCGAGGGGAACACCTTTAATATTTTTGTGGCT
>CAIWWH010000033.1 GCA_903916385.1 uncultured Actinomycetes bacterium | reverse complement strand
GTGGGACAGGCATCGGCGTTCTGGAACAGCTCATCATTGGCCCCTACGAGCCAGCACAACTAGAGGGACTACTGAACGGTGCCTAGTAACAAATATTATCTTTGAGGTTTTTTAGCTCCGTCAGCAAGTACGCGATTTGTTGTGGATCAGCCGCTAGGTCTTTAGCAGTTACAACATGACTAACTTTAGAGCTCATCATGCTTCTGTAATTACCGAGTGCATACGTCTTCTTTGAAGTCGTGCTTGAGAGTCCCTGTGGAGGAGGACCGCCACCTGGTGGAGGGCCGCCGTTTCCGCCGCCGCCCGGACCGCCGCCTCCTGGACCACCGCCACTTCCTGGGCCAGATTGATTAATTATGCTTTGCATTGACTGAGTGTATGAAGCGCTAGGTAAGCCGTGGAAGCACGCAATGGATGAACGTGCACCCTTTATGTTTTCAAGTACGTAGTGATAAACACCAGCGGTGTAACCGGGAACAGGTGAAAAAATACCATTGCATTCATCTAATGAACTGACAGGAACGGTGCTGCCGCTCATGTCAATGTTGTCGTAGACACCATATCCATCAAATGCGAATCCCACTAGAACTGGCTTCTTGGTAAGTGCATTTACTTCATCGACTGGTGTCAGTGTCGCTGATGAAAAATCAGTGACACTCTTAACATCCACGCTCTGGCCAGTAGCCCACTGCACGAGGCAGGTTGGAACAGCGTGATAGTGAAAGTTCATTGGACTGTGACTATTGCAGTTGTCAACAAATGAAGCTGTAACTCCACCAGACGTAATAGAGAAATTTGCAGCTGTCGCCGGTTCAAGTCCAGCGTCGTAAGGGTTGAAAAGCACACCACCATCAATCGTCACTCCAATAGGTCCAAGTGGTGCAGCAGTGGTTGTCGTAGACCACTGAGGAGTCAGTGGCAAGGTGTAGTTGTAATTATTATTAATCAACCCTGATTTTCCAGGCTGAAGCACAGCTCCAGCAGCAACAGGATTTGTCTCAACAGCTGGTCTTGCGTAATTCGTCGCGACAAACTGTGCCGGTATAGGAGCTGTTGTTTTATATGTCCATGATCCATTGCCTACGGTCGCGGTAACGTTAGATGTCCACTTCGCACTCGCGATTGCAGCAGCTTCACTCTGACTTGTTTCAGTTGTTGGTGCAATAGTTGACGTCGTGTTTGATGTTGTGGTTGAAGTTTTCACTCCCTTATTCCAAACAAATTTTTTCCCACTCGCTACGCACGTGAAGCGAGTTCCCATCATCGTTATTGATTTACCTTTTGGCGAGCATGCCGCTCCAGCTTTAGGCGTAGTTGATGAATAAGCATTGACTATTGGAACGCCTACAAGGCTCGCAACCATCAGTACCAAAAGCGAGAAATGCAAAGTCTTGTTTTTTAGTACAGAGTTGAATCGAGCGTCGTTATTCATAATTCTTAAAATCATACTTATTTTTGATGTTTTGAACACCAATAGGTGGTTCTCCCGCCAATGGTGTCAATTCGCATTGCGCCACCATCTTTAGGGCACATGCCCCCGGGGTGACGGCCATCCATGTGATCACCTAAGTGGGACCCCCCTCGTTTCTTGAGCGTCTTCATGGTCTGGGTAAATGCCTTAAAGAGTCTGATCTTCTCATCGGTGCTCAATGTGCCAGATGGCGTGCGAGGATCAATACCAGCACGAAACAGAATCTCGTCACCAAGCAAGTTCCCAACACCCGCAACGACGGACTGATCAAGAAGGCGAGCCTTAATCGCTGGTCCCTCTCCACGTGTGATTGTCACTATTTGGTCGAACTCTTTCTTGGTAAGTGTGAGTGCGTCAGGACCGAGGTCGCTGAGGTCGGGATCTATTTCAAAGCGACCGAGCCTTCTTGGATCGTGTAACAACAACTTTCTGCCGTCGCTGAATTGCATTCCTCCACGGATCCATTCAGCATTGAACCGGTGAGGACCGTAGAAAAGTCCGTCAATCCCAGCATCACCATCAATCAGCAACACGCCAGTCATACCAAAGCGCATACCAAGTGTTGGGCCTGAAGTTTCGATCAGCATCAACTTTCCTCGCCTTGATGTTCCAGTGATCTTGAGCCCTTTAACGGCACGTGCCCACTGCTGGACTGATGAGAGCTTCTTCGCTGAATAGGGGTCAGCCCAACCGCGCACGACCGTGGCGCCGACGACGCGGTCTGCGAGTTCACGGTACGACTCGACTTCGAGTATTTCAGGCACGCGCTGAGCGTACCCGCAAGTTATGGCTAAGTGTCTTAGTAGGGTATTTGCATGGCAATCGAAAAGCCCCAGTGGAAAGAACTATTTAGCGAAGTTGTAACTTCTGGGCTCTGCACCGGATGTGCCGCCTGCGTGGTGGCGTGCCCTCACGACGTTCTTGACTACGAGACAGCCAACGGTGTCTACAAACCTTGGCACCTCGACATTGATGGTGGGCGCGACAACTGCACCCACGGCGAAACTGGTTGCACCCTTTGCACCCGAGCTTGTCCACGTTTTAGAAACTGGGAAAGTGAAATCGACACGCACAAGTTTGCTCGTGAACGTACCGACGACGAGGTCTACGGCAT
>CAIWWH010000032.1 GCA_903916385.1 uncultured Actinomycetes bacterium | reverse complement strand
TGCATTAAGTGCAGACCATCAGAAGGCAATAAGCGAGGCAGCAAAGAAGCATCACACTCCAGTAATAGGAATCACCGGAACGGGTGGATCAGGTAAGTCCTCGCTAACTGATGAACTAATCCGTAGATTTAGGCTGGATCAAGGCGACAAATTAAAAATAGCTGTTATCGCTGTGGACCCAACTAAGCGTCGTAGTGGTGGCGCTTTGCTCGGTGACCGCATCCGGATGAACTCAATCGACAACTCACAAGTATTCTTCCGATCTATTGCAACCCGAGGTAGTGGTTCTGAAGTTCCCGACCAAGTGCCAGGTGCCATAGAAGCATGCCGAGCTGCTGGTTATGACTTAATCATTGTTGAAACTCCTGGAATTGGCCAAGGCGATGCAGCAATCGTCGATATATCAGATGTGTCTCTTTACGTGATGACTCCGGAATTCGGAGCTGCTTCGCAACTTGAGAAAATCGACATGTTGGACCTCGCTGATTTTATAGCAATTAACAAGTTCGATCGACATGGAGCGCAGGACGCACTTCGTTCAGTCGAACGACAATGGCACCGTGTCCATGGACAAGGTGGAGAAGCGCCCGTATTCGGAACAGTTGCATCGCGCTTCAATGATGCTGGAACAACAGCCCTCTACCAACACATCCGTGACAGTCTCGGTGCGCACGGCCTTGCTATGAGTGACCCAATATTGCTGAAAGTGACCTCACGAGTTTCTCCAAGCACCTCACCAATCATCCCTTCGACACGTATCCGCTACCTCGCTGAAATTTCAGAAATAATCCGTAAATACCACAGTGAGACCAGCACGCAAGTGCAGGCTGTTCGTAGCGCTAGCCAAGTTCGTGGAACCATTTCACTATTAGGTGAAGAGCATCCCACGCTCGGTCAACTTGCTGAAAGATTAGAGAAGGCCGTAAGTTCTTCATCACATGAACTACTAGAGCAGTTTGCTACTCGTCGTAGCGAGCTTCAAGAAGATGAACTTATTGGGCCAGACGGCAAGTCAACACCGTTGGTGCGTCAATCACTATCAGGCAGTCGTATCCCACGCGTTTCTCTGCCCCGTTTTGATGAACCAGCTGACATTCTTCGTTGGCTCCGTTCAGAAAACTTGCCTGGACACTTCCCATTCACCGCCGGGGTGTTCCCGCTAAAGAGAACGAACGAAGATCCTGCTCGAATGTTTGCTGGAGAAGGCGACTCATTTAGGACTAACAAGCGTTTTCACATGCTTTCAGAAGGTCAGCCCGCCACACGACTTTCAACTGCTTTTGACTCAGTGACTCTGTACGGGAAAAATCCTGACACTCCCCCAGACATTTACGGGAAGATCGGAACGTCAGGTGTTTCGATCGCCACACTCGACGACATGAAAGAGCTCTACAGGGGTTTTGACCTTTGTGACCCTGCGACGTCGGTCTCAATGACCATCAATGGACCAGCACCAACAATCCTGGCGATGTTCATGAATACCGCAATTGATCAACAGCTTGAATTATTTGCTGAACGAGAAGGACGCCAACCAACAGACGTGGAACGTGAATCTATCCGTGCCATCACCCTCAGCACGGTTCGCGGCACCGTACAGGCGGACATTCTCAAGGAAGATCAGGGGCAGAACACGTGCATTTTCTCGACCGAATTCTCACTCGGAGTCAT
>CAIWWH010000031.1 GCA_903916385.1 uncultured Actinomycetes bacterium | reverse complement strand
TCAAAGCCCTCTGGGTAGATGAAGTTTCCTTCAGCATCGTAGCGAGCTGGCATTCCATATTGCGATGGATCGAAAGCTTCGATCTCTACTTCGTGACCCTCGTTAGCCTGCTTGAGGGAGAGTGAGATACGACGGCGCTCAAGATCAATATCGATGATCTTTACGAAGAGCTCATCGCCAACCTGGACAACCTGCTCTGGAATCTCAACGTGGCGCTCGGCCAACTCAGAGATATGTACCAGGCCTTCGATTCCTTCAAAGACGCGGATAAATGCGCCGAATGGAACCAACTTTGTGACCTCACCAGGAACAACTTGGTTGATGGTGTGGGTACGAGCAAAGGCCTGCCAAGGATCTTCTTGAGTTGCCTTGAGAGAGAGCGAGACGCGCTCGCGCTCGAAGTCAACTTCGAGAACTTCAACAGTGACTTCATCTCCCACTTCAACAACTTCACTTGGGTGATCAATGTGCTTCCAAGAGAGTTCGGAGACGTGAACCAAGCCATCTACTCCACCGAGATCTACGAAGGCTCCGAAGTTTACGATCGATGAAACGACGCCGGTACGTACTTGACCCTTGGTGAGCTGGTTGAGGAATGTGGTGCGCGATTCAGATTGTGTCTGCTCAAGGTAGGCACGGCGAGAGAGAACAACATTGTTGCGGTTCTTATCAAGCTCGATGATGCGGCATTCAACTTCCTTGCCGATGTAAGGAGTGAGATCACGGACGCGACGCATCTCAACGAGAGATGCAGGTAGGAATCCGCGGAGTCCAATATCAACGATCAAGCCACCCTTGACAACTTCAATGACCAAACCAGTGACGACCTCGTCGCGCTCCTTCTTGCCCTCAATCTCGCCCCAGGCACGCTCGTATTGAGCGCGCTTCTTGGAGAGGATGAGGCGACCTTCTTTATCTTCCTTCTGGAGGACCAAGGCTTCTACGCGATCGCCGAGCTTTACGATCTCTGATGGATCGATGTCGTGGCGAATGGAGAGCTCACGAGAGGGAATTACACCTTCGGTCTTATATCCAATATCGAGGAGTACCTCTTCGCGATCTATCTGGACGACGATTCCAGAGACTAGATCTCCATCATTGAAATTCTTTATTGTGCCTTCGATTGCGGCTAGAAAATCTTCTGCGCTGCCAATGTCATTTACTGCGTGAATAGTGCTCAAGTTGCTCCGTAGGAATAGAAAATAGTCGTTCGTAAATCTCGCACGGCGTGCGAAAGGCTAAGGGTACGCAGGCGCGGTATGAGGGTCAAACTGACTTTGTTATGCAGGGTCTAGACTGCACTCTGTGCGGGCTTATTGGGTAATTTTGAAGAATCCGAGGGCGCTGGCGATGATGCTAGCCGCCTTCCCCGCTCGCCTCGCTTATGGGATGGTCAGTCTGGACATCTTCTTCAAGGTGAAAGATGACACCCACTCCATCACGATCGCCGGTTTAGCAGCAGGCGCCAGTGGAATTGTGGGCTCCCTGAGCACCGGGATGAGAGCGGCAGTGATCGACCGATTGGGGCTCAAGATCCCGCTTCGGGTCTTCGTTCCTGCTTATGCGGTGGCGCTTGCCTCGCTGGATCTCTGCCATGGGGCGCGATTGTTGATCATATTCTCCGCTCTCTTGGGGCTTACGGCACCTCCCATCAACCTCTCCGTCCGACCAATGTGGCGCACCGCCGTCCCAGAAGAGCAATACCGGACTGCGATCGCTATCGATACGGCATCCATGAATTTAGGTGTCGTTCTTGGGCCGGCGCTGGCAACCACCTTGGCCCTCTCTGGCCACCCCGCGAGCGGCTTGCTTACCACTGCAATATTGATCCTGATCGGAGGTATCGCACTCTCCTCGTTGAAATTCACCAAGCAGTGGCGCCCCGAGCAGCGCGAGGCTGGTGGGCAGACTCTCTTTCGCACCGCAGGCTTTCGTCTATTACTCGCTGAAGGAGTTCTGATCGGTTACGGGACGGGGAATTTCCAAATCGGAATTCCTGCGATCAGCTCACTACATAACGAACCGCGCTTTGCGGGTCTCGCCTTCGGCACAACTGCAGCTCTTTCAATTTTGGGAAGCCTGGTAGCTGGCTCGCTGGGTCGTCAGATAGCCCCGGTCGCTGGATTTAGAGCGATCTACGCTTTCTGGTTCCTCTCCACTGTGCCAATGGCTTTTGTAAATCCTGGCTGGGCCTTCCTGCTCGTCCTTGCTCTCTTCGGATTCATAGGAGGTGCGGAGCAGGTCTTCTACCTCGAGCAACTTGAAGTAATCAGGCCGCAAGGCAGCGCCGCTGCTGCAATCGGCTGGATCTGGACTGTCGAAGGTTCCTTTGCGGCAATCGGTCAATCAACCGGAGGCTTCTTCTCGCAGCACTTTTCACCGCACTTCTGCTTTGCAATCACAGGTGCAACTTTTGCGCTGGGATTTGTGCTGATCATGGTCGGGCAACGTTGGCTCAAACCCTTTGATCGAGAGCGCGCGACGGATTAATGCGCCGCTAGATCCCAACTTGCTCCGACCCCAATATTGACCGAGAGAGGGAGCGAGAGAGTCACTGCGGACTCCATCTCCTGACGAACCAAGGTTGAGAGCTCTTCCTCTTCAGCACCGGCAATTTCAAATATCAATTCGTCATGCACCTGCAGCAAAAGTCTTGACTTTAAATCTCTCTGCTTCATCAGATGCGAGACGTTGAGCATCGCAACTTTGATGATATCTGCGGCAGATCCTTGGATCGGAGCGTTAAGAGCCATGCGCTCGGCAACTTCTCGCCGCTGCCGATTATCACTGGAAAGATCAGGGAGATAACGCCTGCGCCCGAGAATGGTCTCGGTATATCCCTTTGTCCGAGCTTCATCGACAACAGTTTTAAGGTAATCCTGAATTCCGCCGAAGCGTTGGAAGTACTGGTGCATTAAAGCCTGGGCATCGCCCGGAGAGAGGTTTAATTGTTGCGCTAACCCAAAGGCAGAGAGTCCGTATGCCAGCCCGTAGGACATCGCCTTAATCTGACGGCGCATCTCGGGCGTGACGCTCTTTACATCTACTCCAAAAACCTGAGAACCCACAGTGCTATGCAGATCCTCCCCACTCTTAAATGCGGCGATCAGCCCGGCATCTTGCGAGAGATGGGCCATAATCCGCATCTCAATCTGACTGTAATCGGCGGTCAACAAGTTTTTATAGGGTGTAGCGGCGATGAAACAATCTCGGATCTGACGCCCTTCCTCGGTACGCACCGGGATGTTCTGCAAATTTGGATCGGTGGAAGATAGGCGACCGGTCGCAGCGACCGTCTGTTGAAATGTGGTGTGAATTCTGCCATCGCTTGTTGTAGCCGCAAGAAGTCCATCGACAGTCGTCAGCAACTTGCTGGTTTCGCGGATCCGCAAGAGGTGAGCCAAGATGGGATGACCCGTCTTAACAGCCAACCCTTCCAAACTCTCGGCATCTGTCGTATACCCCGTCTTAATTTTTTTGGTCTTAGGAAGCTTTAACTCATCGAAGAGCACGACTTGAAGTTGCTTTGGCGAACCAATATTGAATTCATGTCCTGCAACTGCATGTGCGGCTTTGGTCTCTCGCTCTACTTCACCAAGGAAGAAGGAGCGCAGGGCTTCTAGTTTCTTGCGATCCACAGCGATCCCGAGGCGCTCCATCTCAGCAAGTTCGAGGAGGGTGGGCATTTCGAGATCATTAAAGAGATCCGTTAATTTGCGATCTTCCATCTCGCGCCACAGGACAGGAACGAGGGCAAAGATCGCTCCTGCGAGGTGAGGGTTGTAGGTCGCAAAGAGATCGTCGGCGGCATCAGGAATCGAAATCTCTAAAAAACGTTGGGTGAGATCTGCAATCTCTAAGTTTCGACCTCCGGGGTTTATTAAGTATGCAGCAAGTTCGGTATCAAAGGCGACGCCAGCAATTTCTTGTACGCGCAGTGAGCGCTTTGCGTTATGCAGCCACTTGGGAAGGGAGATATCCAAAATCCACTCGCCTGCAGGGCCTTCAACTCGGTAGACCTCATCCGCCGAAAGAGCAACTGCGAAATTTCCCTCGCTAAAAAGGCCATCGGTGTAGAGGGCGATCGGTTCCACGCGCCCTTTCAACTTACGAACCAGCTCCTGATCTGAAATGGTAGGGATATCTACCTTCTCGCGAACCTCTTCCACTTTAGGTGAGCTGCCTCCGAGGGTGCGTATCCGATCCTTCAGCGCTTTTATCTCAAGAGAATCTAGGAGAGGTTCTGCAACTGCGAAATCAGGACCCTTCCACTCTAGATCGGCGATGCTGGTATCTATGTCGAGGTCGTGGCGGAGGGCAGTTAACTCCCGATTAAGTTGAACAAGACCAATATTTGCCCTGAGTGACTCCCCCACCTTGCCAGGAATTGTTTCAATCGCATCGGTTAGTTTCTGTAAGGATCCAAAATCTGCGATCCACTTTGTTGCTGTCTTTTCACCGACACCTGGAACCGAAGGTAGATTATCGCTGGGGTCCCCGCGCAACGCGGCAAAATCGGGATACTGCAATGGAGTCAAGCCATACTTTTCAAAGACCGCATCCGGAGTCATGCGGCTCATCTCGGTGACACCCTTTTTTGGGTATAAGACGGTTATTTCGGGAGTCACCAATTGGAACGAGTCTCGATCGCCGGTACAAATAAGTACTTCAAATCCATCGAGCACCGCTCGCGAAGAGAGAGTTGCCAGAATGTCATCGGCTTCAAATCCCTCGATGGCAAATCGTTGAATACCAAGAGCATCGACGAGCTCATTTATATAAGACATCTGCGATCGAAATTCATCGGGGGTCGCCGCACGAGTTGCCTTGTACTCCGGGAACATCTCAGTGCGAAAGGTCTTTCGCGAGACATCGAATGCAACCGCCAAGTGCGTCGGCTTCTCGCTGCTGATCAGATTGACGAGCATAGAGCCAAAGCCGTAGATCGCATTGGTGGGCTGACCTTTACTGCTGCGAAAGTTTTCAACGGGTAGCGCGTAGAAGGCGCGATAAGCCATTGAGTGGCCATCAATCAGCAGTAACCTTTTCATTCATAGGATTCTAGAGTGGATTGGTGACACGGGCGTTACGATTGGGCCATGACCGATTACCTAAAAAAGATTGAAGAGCGTGGCATCGGAGCCCTCGACCACAAGATGGGCATAAAGATTATTGAAGCCTCCCCCGAGCGCGTCGTGGCCACGATGCCCGTGGAGGGAAATACCCAGGCCTTCGGATTGCTGCACGGTGGCGCTAATGTGGTTTTGGCGGAGCTGCTCGGTTCACTCGGGGCATGGATGCATGCTGGCGGTTCCAAACGAACGGTTGGGGTCGATATCAATGCGACCCACCACAAGCCCGCCCGCGAAGGGCTAGTCACAGGAGTGGCGACCCCAGTTTCGCGGGGTCGCACCCTCGCCTGCTATGAGATCGTAATAACAAATGAGGCCGGCGAGCGAACCTGTACGGCGCGCATCACCAGCCTCATCCTAAGCGAGTAGTAGCTCTTAGCCTCCGAGGTAGGCCTTTGTAACCTCTGGATCAGAGATAAGGTCCTTGGCCTTGCCGCTTAATTTGATGTTTCCCGACTCAAGAACATAAGCGCGGTGAGCCACATTAAGTGCCGCCAGAGCATTTTGTTCCACCAGCAAGATGGTCGTGCCTTGTTCATTGATCTTAGTAATAGTCTCGAAGATCATATCTACGAGAACTGGAGCCAGACCCATTGAAGGCTCGTCGAGCAAGAGCAAAGATGGGCTACCCATGAGGGCGCGACCAACGGCGAGCATCTGCTGCTCTCCACCACTCATCGTTCCCGCCTTCTGATTAATACGTTCTGCGAGGCGTGGGAAGAGTTCGAGAACTCGCTCACGATCAGCAGCAACCCCTTCACGATCATTACGTAAGAAGGCACCGAGATCTAGATTCTCGGAGACGCTCATGCGAGGGAAGATGCGACGACCTTCGGGTGATTGGCAAATTCCCTTGGCGACGATCTCATGTCCCTCTTTGCCATCGATGCGATCACCTTCGAAGGAGATCGTTCCACTTTTAGGCTTAAGAAGACCTGAGATGGCGCGCAAGGTTGTTGACTTGCCTGCACCATTCGAGCCAATGAGGGTAACGATCTCGCCCTTATTTACTTCAAGAGAGATTCCTTTAATTGCCTTGATATTTCCGTAGGCAACTTCGAGCTTATCTACTTTAAGCATTAGTGATTAACCTCCGCAGACTTACCGAGATAGGCCTCGATTACGCGAGGGTTGGATTTAATGTCGGCTGGTGAACCTTCAGCGATCTTTGTTCCACGATCGAGAACGGTGATGCGCTCTGAGACCTTCATGACCACTGACATATCGTGTTCGATCAAGAGGATTGCAATCTCTTTCTCATCGCGCACCTTATAGACGAAGTCGACAAAGACAGCCGATTCTTGGGGGTTCATTCCTGCAGTTGGCTCATCGAGCAAGAGAACTTTAGGACGAAGCGCTAGCGCGCGAGCAACCTCGAGGCGACGCTGATCGCCGTAGGAGAGATTGCGCGCGAACTCCTTTGCTGTCTTTCCGATTCCAACGAAGTTGAGAAGAGCCTGTGCTTCCTCGCGTGCTTCGCGCTCTTCACGTCGTTGCTGTGGAGTGCCGATAATGGTTCCGACGATTCCTGCCTTGAGGTGCGAGTGCATCGCGACCATGACATTCTCTTCTGCAGTCATAAGACCGAAAAGGCGAATGTTCTGGAAGGTACGAGCAACTCCCTTCTCGGCGATCTTGTGTGGGACTACACCGGTGATATCTTCGCCGTTGTAGACGACGAAGCCAGATGTTGGCTTGTAGAGACCGGTTAGGACGTTGAAGAAAGTGGTCTTACCGGCACCGTTGGGTCCGATGAGGCTGACGACGCTGCGGTCGGGGATGTCAAAGGAGACATCATCTACCGCCTTCAACCCACCGAACTCAACGGAGATGTTCTTCGCTTCAAGAACTGGAGCAGAATCTAGCGCCATTACATGGCCCCCTCTTCGCTAATTTGATCGTGCGGCGCCTCATTGCCCTCTTCGGCATCGCTCTCGTGCAGCATCAACTTCAGTCGTGATTCAGGTAGCAACCCCTCACGACGGAAGAGCATCATCAAGATGAGCAGCGCTCCGAAGATCAGGAAGGTGTATGACGGGAAGTTGATATTTGTCTTGAAGGTGCTATTGATCTCATTTCCAAGAGCAGGCAGACCCGTCGAGTTAACCCACGCGATTAACAGCGCTCCGACCATAACGCCCCAGACATTACCCATGCCGCCGAGAACTACCATGGCGAGAAGGATGATGGAGATGGAGAATTGAAAACGCTCAGCAAAGATACCGTTAACGTGCGTCGCGTAAGCAACACCGGCGAGACCACCAGAGATCGCACCCACTGCGTAAGCAGCAAGCTTCGTCTTCATCAGCGGAACGCCCATCATGCTGGCGGCAAGTTCATCTTCGCGAATTGCGAGCCAGGCTCGACCAAGACGTCCACTGCGAAGGCGCAGTGAGATAAAGACCATGAGCGCAGCCATGAATACGAAGATCATGTACTTGTAGTTCAGATCGAATGGCCCAAGGCGCTTGCCGAAGATTCCAATGGAATCCACCGGGGAAATTCCTTTGGTTCCATTCGAAAGATTAAATCCATGGATATTTTCACCATTCACAAAGATCTGAGGAATGATCTCTCCAAAGCCGAGAGTCACGATGGCTAAGTAATCACTCTTCAAACGCAGCGTTGGTGCTCCGATGACAATTCCAAAGAAGGCGCAGAGCAACGCGCCAAGGATGAGAACTAACCAGAAGGAGAGGTGGATACCAGGGATTACCTTTGCGCTCTCTGAGCCAAAGTGGATATTCCACTGATTGAAGAATCCTGACATCAACCAACCGGCGGTGTAGCCACCAATCGCCCAGAAGGCCACGAAACCAAGGTCAAGTAACCCGGCATAGCCGACCACAATATTGAGACCTAGGGCTGCAATCACCCAGACCAGCGCTTCATTGAGAGCTGATGGCGGGAACCAGGTCTGGATCTGACTCTGGAATCCATCTGAGGTGTGCGGAACGATGTAGGTGTAGAAGATGTAGATGACTACGGCCAGGCTCAGAAAGCCGATTGACCAAGTCCGCTGCGAGAGTGGAGCTCTCTGCTTCTTTCCGCTCTTCTTTCGAGTAATGATTGACATCGATTTACACCTTCTCTGTCGTTGGCTTGCCAAGCAGGCCAGTAGGTTTAAAGACCATTAAAAGGATCAGGATCGAGAAGACCACGGTGTTGGACCACTGTTGTCCGAGTCCAATCGGTAACCCATCGTTCCAGCCCTGAATCAGACCAATGATTACGGCTCCAAGTACAGCGCCCTGCAGATTTCCGATTCCGCCCATAACTGCGGCGGTGAAAGCGATGAGTCCGAGTTGGAAACCGAGGTTGTAGGAGGTTAGGCCACGCGTCTGTTCAAAGAGCAGACCGGCGGCTCCAGCAAGTGCACCACCCAGTGCGAAGGTGAATGAGATGGTTCGGTTGACGTTAATGCCCATCAAGCGCGAGGCATCTTGATCTTGCGCAGTAGCGCGCATTGCCTTCCCTTGCTTGGTACGAGTGACGATGTAACTGAGTGCAAGGAGAACTGGAATGGTTACTGCGAATGAGATCAAGGTTGTGTAAGGCAACTTCACTTTAAAGATAACGAGATTTCCGGCAGGCAGAAGGCTGGGCCAAGTCTTCTGACCAGATCCATTCCAACGCAAACCAACAAACTGCAGAATGAATGACATGCCAACTGCGGTAATAAGTGGCGCTAGCTTCGGTGCGCGACGGAGGCGACGATACGCGAATCTCTCAATCGTGATGTTGATAACCGCGCAAAAAATCATTACCGAGATGAGAGCTAGAAGAAGAACCCCCCAGCCCTTACCTGAAGAGTGGCGCTCTCCAAACCAGAGGGTGATGAAGTGGGCCGAGAATAGTCCGCCGAGCATAAAGAGATCTCCGTGAGCGAAGTTGATCAGCTCAATAATTCCGTAAACCAAGGTATATCCGAGCGCGATCAGCGCATACAGGATTCCATTACTGAGGCCAGTGAATGTCACCTCGGTAAACTGGGTGGGAGACTTAATAAAATTCTCTAATAGCCAGAATAAAGCGCCGGCAATCGCTAACGTCGCGAGAGATCTCTCAATATTCCGCCTGCGCAATTGGCGAGTTTTATATGTAACGCCTGCCACGTGGTTCTCCTCTAGATGGATACGGGTTCTTACAGAATTAGATGGGGCTTGTAAACAAGCCCCATCTAATTTCTAAACTGTTGAACTAATTAGTTAATAGAACGAATCTACTACTTAACTGTCCAGGCCTTCAGTGTTGTCTCTTGTCCACCAACGATTTGCTCGACGGTGATGTCCTTAGCGGTGGTGTCTCCGGTCAGCGTGCTGATGTGGAGAGCCTTGCCAAGTACTGACTGAGCAGCTGGAATTGTTACGCCAGTTCCGCTGAAGACAGCCTCTGTTACACCCTTACGAGTTCCATCTGACTTTGCAATTGCTGCCAAGATAACTTGGAGAGCAGCTACACCGTAGATTGGGTAAGAGCCAACTGGAGCCTTGCCGTAGGTCTTCTTGTATGAAGCCAAGAACTTAGCGCCAGCACCCGTAGGGTTGTTGGCGACGAGGAGCTCGTTAGAGAGACCAGCGAAGGTGAGGTATGCACCAGCAGCGTTTGGATCTGAGTTGAATTGTGGGTATCCAGTGAATCCATCTGGAGCCATCAACTTAACCTTGGTGTTATCTCCGAGAACTGCAACCTTATCCTTGAGGAGCTGGCCACCGTTGTTGTCGTAGATTCCGCCGAAGTAGACCATATCTGGGTTCAATGGAGCGATCTTCTGGAAGAGAGCGGTGTAATCGCTCTGTGTTGCATCCCAGCCCTGACCTGCAGGACCGCTAGAAAGGACGTTAAGTCCATCCTTCTTAGCCTCAGTTGTGAATGCCTGGGCAACACCTTGACCGTAGGTCTGAGTATCGTTCAAGACATAAACGCTCTTGACGCCAATTGACTTAGCGAATTGAGCAGCAGCTGAACCTTGGTTGTCGTCTGTTGTGCAGACACGTGCATAGTTGCGAACGCCTGTTGGATAGTAAACATCTGGCTCACCTGGGTTCCAAGACTTTGTAAGTCCTGGGTTGGTGTTTGCCTGTGAAACCATCAACATTGGGCCCTTAGGATCTTGGTTCAGAATTGGAACCTCAATCTTGGCGCAACCTGAGTTATATGTACCGATAACGGCGATTTCTGCCTTGTTAGCTACGTGAGCTTGGGCGTTCTGGGCACACTGTCCAGCATCCCATGCTCCAGCAGTTGCTGTTGCATCGTCGTAGTACTTAAGCGTGATTGAATACTTGCCAACCTTGCCGCCGATCGACTTGAGGTACAGAGCGATCGCCTTGTTGGTTGAGTCATTTGAATCGAATGAAGAACCTTGAAGAGGAACGTCAGTTGCGATTACAAGTGTCTTAGTTGCTGCTGCTTGTGATGGAACTGCTGCTGCAACAAATGCAGTCGCGACCATGGAAGCGGCTGCAACGACACTAACTACGCGAGTGAGTTTTGTCATTGTTACCTTCCTGTTTTCTTTGTCCCGGGACAGGGAGGAGTGAAGGCTACCTTCCACTTCCCTCTTGATCAAGACTTATCGCCACAAAACGGGCATCACTTTATTGTTACAAAGAGTCTAAATCGTGTATTACTTATCTGGGACGGCATCTGGAGAGATGACAGCCAGGGCGACATCTTTCATTGAAATACGACGATCCATGGCGGTGCGCTGAATCCAGCTAAAGGATTCAGGCTCCGAAAGGTTCAGGGTCTTCATCAAGATCCCCTTAGCGCGATCAATAATCTTCCGGGTTTCTAGCCTCTCCTGGAGATCTGAGACCTCATTTTGGAGGGCCTTCTGCTCACGGTGGCGACTTACAGCGATCTCGATCGCAGGAACGAGATCCGAGATGCTGAAAGGTTTGACGACATAGGCCATCGCCCCAGCGTCGCGAGCGCGCTCTACCAACTCGCGCTGGCTAAATGCGGTAAGCATCAGGACCGGAGAGATCTCAATAATCTGCTCGGCGGCCGAGATTCCATCGAGCTCTGGCATCTTGACGTCGAGGATGGCGATATCCGGCAGGTGCTCCTTGGCAAAGGCGATCGCCTCCACGCCATTGGTTGCCTCAGCAACTACCTGGTAGCCAGCTTCGGTGAGCATCTCTACGAGGTCAAGGCGAATAATCGCCTCGTCCTCGGCGACGAGGATGCGCAAGGGAGCGCTGGGTGCGGCGCCTTTGCTTTCAGACTTTGTCATGTGCCTCGAGTCGGATTTGAACCGACACTGTGCGGATTTTGAGTCCGCCCTCTCTACCGTTGGAGTACCGAGGCGCTCTCCCGACTACGCGAGCGCGCCGGGAAGTTCTGAGTATAACGGTAGGAAATTAGCTCCGATAAGCGGGAGCGACTCCGTTGATGGCATCTCCAACAATATGAACACGGAGCGCATTTGTAGAGCCTGGAATTCCTGGAGGGGCGCCGGCAATGATTACGACAGGCTCACCCTTGGCAACTCGGCCGGACTCGATAAGAAGGGCATCTACCTGCTTCACCATCTCGTCGGTGTGGCTGACGATAGGGATGATGAGCGATTCAACGCCCCATGAGAGAGCTAGTTGGTTGTAAACAGGCACCTCTGGGGTCAGCGCAAGGATTGGAATTGCAGAGCGTAAACGCGAGATGCGACGAGCAGAATCGCCGCTCTGCGTGAAGGCAACGAGGTACTTAGCCCCGACGATCTCACCAACCTCCTTCGCGGCCTTTGTAATAGCCCCGCCTTTGGTGACTGGGTTGTGACCTAGAGGGGCGATCTGATCAAGCATCGCCTCTTCGGTGCGCGCGATGATGCGGGCCATGGTCGCAACGGCTTCAATTGCGAAGGCTCCGACCGAAGTCTCTCCGCTGAGCATCAAGGCATCTGCACCATCGAGAACTGCATTTGCGCAGTCAGTGGCCTCGGCGCGCGTAGGACTGGAATTTACGATCATCGAATCGAGCATCTGGGTGGCCACGATGACTGGCTTAGCCGCCGCGCGTGAAAGTGCTATGCAGCGCTTTTGAACAATCGGGACCTCTTCGATAGGCATCTCGACGCCAAGGTCACCACGTGCAACCATGATGCCGTCAAATGCAGCGACGATCTCTTCCAAATTATCAACGGCTTGCGGCTTCTCGATCTTTGCGATCACCGGACGGCGAATTCCCTCTTCATCCATAATGCGATGCACGTCATCAATATCCTTGGCGTTGCGTACGAAGGAGAGCGCAATAAAGTCGGCGCCTGCCCGCAGACCCCAACGGAGATCATCCATATCTTTCTCGGAGAGCGCAGGCACAGATACAGCGACACCGGGAAGGTTGATTCCCTTGTTATTGCTGACAAATCCAGGCTGAATCACCTTGGTGACAACATCATTTCCATTTACTTCGACGACTTCCACGGTAACTTTGCCATCATCAATCAATATTCGATCTCCGGGTTTGCAGTCCCCTGCTAGGCCCTTATAGGTGGTTCCGCACTTCTCTTTTGTACCTTCTACCTCATCCGTAGTAATTGTGAAGATATCTCCGCGGGCTAGCTCGTGGGGACCATCTTTGAAGCGAGCCAGGCGAATCTTTGGACCTTGTAGATCTACCAAGATGGCAACCGGACGGTCTGCCGCGGCAGCGGCGGCGCGAACTAAGTCGAGACGGTTCTGGTGCTCGTCATAGCCTCCATGGGAGAGGTTGAGTCGGGCCATATTCATGCCCGCGGCAATTAACTCCGCAACCTTCTCGGGGGATTCAACGGCAGGACCCATCGTGCATACAATTTTCGCTCTTCGCATATCGTCAGCCTAAGCCATCTCTTCGGGGAATCCGAGTGGATTCCAGTTTATGGTGGTGAACAGTTACCTTATTCGTGCGGGATTTTATCGGTAAGTTGCCGACTAAACGGTCAGCGACCTATCGGTGGGCAGGATTGGCGCTGGTAGGCCAGTCTCCCCCACTAAATATTCATCTACCGCAGCGGCCGCGCTTCGCCCTTCGGCGATCGCCCAAACAATCAGCGATTGTCCGCGCCCTGCATCGCCACAGACGAAGATTCCCTCCTCGCTCGTCGCAAAATTCTCATCTCGCTTAACATTTCCCCGCTCATCCAGCGCCACCTCGAGTTGTGAGATGAGCTCGGACTTCTCAGGGCCAAGGAATCCCATGGCAAGGAAGACAAGGTCAGCAGGAATCTCGCGTTCAGAGCCCTCGACCTTCTCAAACTTTCCATTAATGAACTGCGTTTCAACCATTTTCAAAGCTTTGAGGTTTCCACTCCCATCGCCGATGAACTCCTCGGTTGAGACGGCATAGAGGCGCTCTCCAGCCTCTTCATGGGCGCTACTTACCCGATAGATCATTGGATACGTTGGCCATGGCTGATTTGTGGGACGCTCCTCGGTAGGGCGCGGCATGATCTCGAGTTGAGTCACACTTGCAGCTCCTTGACGAATCGCGGTGCCAAGACAGTCAGCGCCTGTATCTCCGCCACCCAAAATTACAACGTGCTTACCATGAGCATTAATAGGCGGTTCAGTCGAAAGTTCACCGAGGCCCTGCTTGTTACCCCAAGGCAGGTACTCCATCGCCTGATAGATCCCTTTGTTCTCGCGCCCGGGCACTGCGATATCACGCCAGTTCGTCGCTCCCATTGCGAGTACGACGGCGTCATATCTAGTACGAAGTTCATCTCCGGTGATATCTACACCCACATTTACACCAGCACGGAAGCGAGTTCCCTCGGCCTCCATCTGAGCAATACGACGGTCAACGATGGACTTCTCCATCTTGAATTCTGGAATTCCGTAGCGCAGCAAGCCGCCGATGCGATCGGCACGCTCGTATACCGCGACAGTGTGACCAGCTCGCGTCAACTGTTGTGCGGCAGCAAGCCCAGCGGGGCCCGAACCGACAACCGCAACCGTCTTGCCCGTCAGGCGATCTGGTGGAAGTGGTACGACGAGTCCACCACTAAAGGCCTCTTCGATCGTCCGCAGCTCTACCTGCTTAATGGTTACTGCATCGGCGTTGATAGCGACGACACATGCGCTTTCGCAGGGAGCAGGACAGAGGCGACCTGTGAACTCTGGGAAATTATTTGTGGCGTGTAATCGATCGATTGCTTCGCGCCGCTCACCGCGCCAAATGAGATCGTTCCACTCCGGAATCAGATTGCCGAGAGGGCAACCTTGATGGCAAAACGGAATACCGCAATCCATACAACGACCGGCTTGCTTCTGCAGATCGGCGAAAGGTTGCTCTTCGTAAACTTCCTTCCAATCTTTAATGCGCACATCGACAGGACGACGGGTAGGTGTCTGTCGTTGCGTAGTCAGGAATCCCTTTGGATCAGCCACGTGTCGCCTCCATTACTGCCTCGTCAACGTTAAGTCCTTCACGCTCAGCGCGTTCCATTGCCGCCAGTACCTTTGCGTAGTCGCGTGGCATAACCATGGAGATGCGCGAGCTTTCTGTGCTCCAACCTTTGAGTAGAGAATCGGCAACGTGCGATCCAGTCTCGGCGTAGTACTTTGAGATGAGGTCATGCAGTTGCTTGGAGCGCGAAGGAGTCAACGTCAGGACGTCGACCATATCTGGATTTACCAAGCGCGGATCGAGGTCGAGAACAAAAGCGACTCCGCCCGACATTCCAGCTCCGAAGTTTCTCCCCGTTGCCCCGAGAACAACGGCTACTCCACCAGTCATGTATTCGCAGCCGTGATCGCCGACTCCTTCGACGATCGCAGTGGCACCTGAGTTTCGCACGCAGAAGCGCTCTCCGACGATGCCGCGGATGAAAATTTCTCCGCTCGTCGCTCCGTATCCGATGACATTTCCTGCAATGACATTCTTCTCGGACTGGAAAGTCGCTCCCTCATCAGGGCGCACAATCACGCGACCCCCAGACAGACCCTTACCGACATAGTCATTAGCATCTCCGTAGAGACGAATGGTCAGGCCGCGCGGGATAAAGGCACCTAAGGATTGACCTGCCGAACCATGCAAAGAGATATCAATGGTGTCTTCGGGTAACCCTGCTCCGCCATAGCGACGAGTGATCTCTGCACCGAGCATTGTTCCCACAGTTCGATTTACATTTCGCACTGGCATCTGAAGGCGAGTGATCTCGCCGTCAACTAACGCAGGTTGAGCAAGCTCAATCAGGGTATTGTCCAATGCGGCAGCCAATCCGTGATCCTGCTCTCCGGTGTTCTTACGAGAGCCAGCGAAAAGTGGCGCTTTAAGTAGCGGAGCAAGGTCGAGGCCACTGGCCTTCCAGTGATCAATTGCATCGCGCGTGTCGAGAAGCTCAACTTGGCCGACCGCCTCTTCGATGGAACGGAAGCCGAGTTTTGCTAACCACTCACGTACCTCTTCCGCAATGTACTCAAAGAAGGTCTCGACGAATTCAGGCTTTCCAGAGAAGCGCTTACGCAACTCTGGATTTTGGGTTGCAACTCCAACTGGACAGGTGTCGAGGTGACAGACACGCATCATGACGCAACCCGATACGACGAGCGGCGCTGTGGCAAAACCAAACTCCTCCGCGCCCAGCAGGGCTGCAATCACGACATCGCGCCCGGTCTTCATCTGACCGTCAACTTGAACGACGATGCGATCGCGCAAGCCGTTGAGCATTAATGTCTGCTGCGTTTCAGCAAGACCAAGTTCCCACGGTGCACCTGCATGCTTGAGAGAGGTCAATGGCGATGCCCCTGTTCCGCCATCGTGACCCGAGATCAAGACGACATCTGCATGTGCCTTAGATACGCCAGCAGCGACAGTTCCGACTCCCACTTCTGCGACAAGTTTGACGTGAACGCGGGCGTTCTTATTGGCGTTCTTTAGATCGTGAATCAGTTGTGCCAGATCTTCAATGGAGTAAATATCGTGGTGAGGTGGAGGTGAAATCAGACCCACACCAGGCGTGGAGTAACGGACTTGAGCGATCCAGGGATAGACCTTGTTGCCAGGAAGTTGTCCGCCTTCGCCCGGCTTTGCGCCCTGTGCCATCTTGATCTGAATATCATCGGAGTTGACGAGGTACTCGCTTGTAACGCCGAATCGACCGGAGGCAACTTGCTTGATTGCAGAGCGGCGTGAGTCCCCATTTGCATCGACGATGTTGCGAGCAGGATCTTCACCACCCTCACCTGTATTTGATTTTCCTCCGATGCGATTCATCGCAATGGCAAGAGTCTCGTGTGCCTCTTGTGAAATAGATCCATAGGACATTGCGCCCGTTGCGAATCGGCTAATGATGGAGCTGGCGGATTCCACTTCATCCAGCGGAACCGGTTTACGTGCACCCTCTTTAAAGGTGAAGAGCCCGCGCAGTGTCATCAGGTTCTTTGCTTGATTATCTACAAGGGTGGTGTACTGCTTGAAGATGTCGTAGCGCTTGGCGCGAGTGGCATGCTGCAACTTAAATACAGTTTCAGGATTGAAGAGATGCGGCTCCCCTTCGCGACGCCACTGGTACTCGCCGCCGATAGGCAACTTCTTGGTTCCTGGAATTTCGCCCATTGGTGGGTATGCGATGTGATGACGCTTTATGGTCTCTTGCGCCAAAATATCGAGTGAGACTCCGCCGAGACGTGAAGTTAACCCAGTGAAGTACTCATCGACTACCTCGGATGAGAGTCCAATAGCTTCAAAGACTTGTGCTCCGTGATAGGAGGCGATGGTTGAGATTCCCATCTTTGACATGACCTTCAAGACGCCCTTACCAAGGGACTTGATCAGATTGGCGACAGCCTTCTCCGGGGTGATTCCAGTGATGACGCCTTGTCGCACGAGATCTTCAGCGCTCTCCATAGCGAGGTATGGGTTGACTGCGGAGGCACCAAAGCCAACAAGAAGAGCAACATGGTGGACCTCGCGAACTTCGCCGCTCTCAATAACGAGGCTGACACGAGTACGTGTTTTTTCGCGAATCAAGTGGTGATGCACTGCAGCAGTGAGAAGAAGTGAGGGAATCGGAGCCTCTTCGCTATCTCCGTCACGATCAGAGAGAACGACGATGCGCGCACCGTTTTTAATTGCCTCAGAAACTTCGGCGCGGATCTCTTCGATTCGATCACGAAGCGCATCTCCCCCGCCGAGCGCTGGGAAGAGTCCGCGAACTACGTGGGCATCAAAATCTGGATGCTCGCCGTCGGCATTTACGTGAATGATCTTGGCGAGTTCATCATTGTCGATCACAGGGAAATCAAGGGAGATCTGGCGGCAAGAGTCGGCTGATGGACTAAGCAGGTTGGACTCCGCACCGATTGTCTGTCCCAGACTCGTAACCATCTCTTCGCGAATCGCATCGAGCGGTGGGTTCGTTACTTGAGCGAATAGCTGTGCGAAGTAATCAAAGAGTAAACGTGGCTTCTCGGAGAGAGCGGCGATAGGGGTATCGGTACCCATGGACCCAAGAGGTTCGGCACCATTCTTAGCCATTGGTGCGATTATGACTCGCAACTCCTCTTCGGTATATCCAAAGGCGCGCTGGCGACGAATGACAGAAGAGTGCGGATAAATAATGTGTTCACGAGAAGGAAGGTCAGCAAGGCGAACGATTCCTTCGGCCAACCACTCCCCATAAGGTTCTGCGCTAGCGAGCGCGCTCTTTATCTCGCTATCTTCGATGATGCGCCCTTCGGCGATATCAACAAGGAACATCCGTCCAGGTTGCAAGCGACCTTTACGGACAACTTTCGTTGGATCTATATCGAGAACCCCAACTTCGGAGGCGAGAATTACCAAGCCACCGTCGGTTACCCAAAAACGCGAAGGGCGTAGTCCATTGCGATCGAGCACCGCGCCTACCTGAGAACCATCAGTAAAGGTCACGCAGGCCGGACCATCCCATGGCTCCATCAGAGATGCATGGAAGGCATAGAAGTCGCGTTGCTCCTGCGACATGGTCGTGCTGTTCTCCCACGCTTCGGGAATCATCATCAAGATGGAGTGCGGCAATGATCGCCCCGTGAGGTACAAGAGTTCTAGAACTTCATCAAAGGATGCAGAGTCACTGCCATGAGTGTCTACGATCGGGAAGAGACGAGAGATGTCACCAGGAATGAGCGGGCTTGAAAGCAGCGCTTCACGGGCGCGCATCCAGTTGCGATTTCCCCGGACGGTATTGATCTCACCATTGTGTGCGATGTAGCGGTAAGGGTGAGCCAGCGGCCAAGAAGGAAAGGTATTTGTCGAGAAACGTGAGTGCACAAGAGCTAACGGAGATTTGACGAGTTCGTTGGAGAGATCGGGGAAGAAATCCTCTAATTGCCCAGTCGTGAGCATCCCTTTATACACGATGGTTCGCGCGGAGAGCGAAGGAAAATAAATTGGCAGACCATGTTCTACCCGCTTGCGGAAGCAGAACGCCAGACGATCGAGCTCGAGATCGCTCTCGCCGCCCTGGCCAGCGATAAAGAGTTGAACAAAGCGCGGCATAACAGAGAGAGCTGTTGTGCCCAAAGATGAATCATCGGTTGGAAGTTCGCGCCAACCGAGAATCGTGAGGTTCTCTTCATCAGCGATCTTCACAATCCCGGGAAGATCATCAAATTCCTTATCTATAAATGCAATACCCGTCGCATAGGAACCCACTGGAGGGAGATCGAATTCGACGACGCTGCGGTAGAACTCATCCGGGATGCGGATCAAGATTCCGGCGCCATCGCCACTATCTGGTTCAGCTCCCGAGGCACCACGGTGCTCCATATTGCGCAAGGCGGTTAGAGCTTGGGAGACGATCTCGTGAGTTGGCTCTTTTTTAAGGGTAGCAACCATCGCAACACCACATGCATCGTGTTCATCGGCCGGGTTGTAGAGGCCCTGGGCAGATGGCAGAGAGGAAAAAAGTGTCACGAACGCTCCTAGAGAACGGTCGGGACGACGATGGCCCAACGAATTGCGCCCGCGGCAAGCCCGAGCAATGGGAAAGACTATCAACTTGCGGGCAGGACCCGCGCCACTTTAAATGTGGACGAGAGCGCCAATTCCAGCGGTGATCGCCATGCCGATACCGCCACCAATGAGTACTCGCAGGACGGTCTTAATAAAGGGAGATCCCGCCAAGCGAGAAGAGATGGCCCCGGTCGAGAAGAGGCCAAGCATGGCAAATAGGACGATCAGAGTTACCTTCGTAGAGGTGCCTCCGATGAGAGCCCCAATGAGAGGGACGGTAGCTCCGAGCGCGAAACTGATAGCCGAAGCAACGGCTGCCAGAGCGGGTTGAGCTTTATTGGTTTCGCTATGCCCCAACTCATCGCGTAGGTGGGCCGAGAGCGCGTCTTTCTCCGTCAGGGTGTTGGCAACCTGCTCGGCCAATTCACGCGAGAGTCCACGCTCCTGGTAGATCTGGGTTAACTCCTCCAACTCGCCTATCGGATCGATCGCGAGGTGGTCAATCTCCATCTGGCGATCTGATGCCTCTATATCTGCTTGGGATTGCACGGAGATGTACTCGCCCACCGCCATCGACATCGAACCAGCGGCGATCCCTGCAAGTCCCGCTACTGGGAGAAAACTGACACGGCCCGCGGCCGCAATGCCTATCAAGAGCGAGGCGTTGGAGACCAATCCATCATTTGCTCCGAGGACTGCGGCGCGCAACCATCCTGACTTGCTTCCACGATGGTGCTCATTTCTCTGATAAACCGCTTCGATACTCATGCGCGGATTGTACCCAATGCTGCATGATCACTCCCTGCGAACTTCTGCCGCTTGATTATGAATAGCAGGGAAATTAACCCGCAGAGCGCGGCAACCCAAACATTGAGACGCATCCCCAAGATCACATGTGCTCGATCAATGCGAAGCGCTTCAATCCAGATTCGACCTAGGCAGTACAGGGAGATGTAGAGCAGAAAGGTATTTCCTGGGACCAATCGCCTCACTTGAGGTAGATAGAGGAGCACGAGTGCGCAGAGCAGGCACCAGATCGATTCATATAGAAAAGTGGGGTGGAACGTGGTGAAAGATTCATATCCAGATGGTCGGTCAATCAAGGGAACTTTAAGTGCCCATGGGAGAGTGGAGGGAGAGCCGAAGAGTTCGTGGTTGAACCAATTCCCCCATCGCCCAATCGCTTGCGCAAGCAGAACGCCGGGAGCAAGTGCATCCAGGGCTTGCACGAAGGTGATAGTTCTGTTACCTCTGCGAAAGTAGATGTAGGCGGCGAGAGTTCCAAGCGCAACCGCGCCCCAGATTCCCATCCCACCTTCCCAAATTTTAAAGGCATCTGAGAGATGGCCCGTTGCACCAAAATATAGCTCGGGGGTTGTAATCACGTGATAGAGACGACCACCAATAATCCCTGCAGGTATTACATAGATTGCAAGATCATAAAGTTCGCTCGTAACACCGCCACTCTTTCGCCAGCGTACTGAGCCGATTGCCAGAGCGACGATGATTCCAAGAAGTATGCAGAGCGCGTAATAGTGCAGAGTGATCGCCCCCAACTCAATCGAATTGCTCGAAGGAGTTGGGAGAAAGCGATCAAACAAGCGCGCTTCTACTTTACGCCGAGGTTTGTAAGAACCTTCTTGAAGGCGGTTGCGCTGTAATCAGTCGCAAGGGGAAGGGTCTTGCCATTAACAATCACAGTTGGGGTCGCATTGATATTCTTCGAAGCAGCATCATTGTTAATCTGATCCGCCCAATTCAAATACTTGCCATTGTTAATGCAGGTTGCGTAATCCTTCGAGGTAATACCTATTGAATTACCAAGCAGAATCAATTGTGCATTAGTCCAATACGGTGAATTCTCGGCGATCGTCGATGAAGATGGCTGGTTGACGTAGAGCGCTGTATGCATTTCGAGGTACTTTCCTTGATCTGCGGCGCAAGCGGCAGCTGCCGCTGCTAGGCGAGAATCCGAGGCGATGAAGTGCATTGGGTGGTAAACCGCTTCGATCTTGCCCGCACGAACCAGACCATCGACATAGGTGTTATTGACAGCCTCAAAGTTACGACAGTTAGGGCAGCGGAAATCTTCATACATATCCACACGCACCTTAGCGGTTGGATTGAAGGTGATTCCGTAGCCGTTCGCCTTGGATACCGTGGAAGGAAGCGCAACGTGGGAATTCGAGCTCTTCTTGGCGAAATAAGCGCCAAAGCCAGCGATTAAAACGAATGCGATCATTCCAAAGACGAGGTAGCGCGTGAACTTATCGCCCTCTTTCTTTGGCGGCTGGTGCTTGGCGGGCTTCTTATCGGCCATTCTTCTCCCCTAAGTTCTAGATATTTATTGCAAGTGTTTAACAGAACTCTATTGCACGTGCGAGGGTTATGAGCGTTGCAGACCGCTAGAAAGTTGCTGAGCAAGTGCTCGGACTTTCTCAACTCCCTCAGATAGCGTGGCGCTCTCCTGCAACAAGCGTATAAAGGCTGAACCAACTATGACGCCGTCCGCGTACTGAGCCACCTCGCGGGCCTGATCTGGTGTAGAAACTCCCAATCCGACCGCGATGGGGAGCTCCGTCACCTCGCGAAGACGTCCAACCAACTCCTGCGCACTGCTCGAAATAGAGGTCCGAGTACCAGTGACGCCCATGAGTGAGGCGGCATATACGAATCCGGAGGTCGCGCTCGTCACAAGGCGAAGACGTTCCGCAGAGGTACTTGGAGCAACCACATAAATCCGATTGGTCTCATGCACCAAAGAGGAGGTCAACCAGGTGGCGGACTCTTCGACCGTGAGATCGGGCGTGATTACTCCAGATCCACCGTTGCTCTTCAAATCTGCAAGGAATCGGTCGACGCCGTATCTTTCGATGGGATTCCAGTAGGTCATCACGACGCTGGGAGCGATCTTGGAGATCGCTGAAAGGGTCTCCATCACCTCATGGGCTCCGGTTCCGTTCTTCAGCGAAGTTTCAGCGGCAGCTTGAATGACTGGTCCATCCATCACAGGATCGCTGTACGGATACCCAATCTCTATGGCGTCAACGCCTCCTTCAACCATGGCAGTCAAGGCAGCAATACACCCCTGTTGGGTTGGAAAGCCCGCAGGAAGATACCCGATGAGCGCAGCGCGATTTTCAGATCGAGTCTTTGCAAAGAGCAGTTCGAGAGGAGTACTCATTTATAGGGGAATTCCGAAGTACTGCGCTGCCGTCTGCACATCTTTGTCGCCGCGTCCAGAGAAATTTACTAACAGCACTGCCTCAGGACCGAGTTCGCGGCCGATCTGCATGGCACCAGCAAGGGCGTGAGCAGTTTCGATTGCGGGGATGATTCCTTCGGTGCGAGACATTAAACCAAATGCCTCCATCGCCTGAGCATCAGTGATGGGGCGGTACTCCGCGCGACCAATATCGTGTAGATAAGCGTGCTCTGGTCCAACTCCCGGATAGTCCAACCCTGCCGAGATGGAATGAGATTCGATCGTCTGACCATTTGCATCTTGCAGAACGTAGGAGCGAGTGCCGTGCAGCACTCCAGGCGATCCGCCGCTAATCGTCGCTGCATGCAACCCGGTTTCGACTCCAGAACCACCAGCTTCTAAGCCAACCAGGCGAACCTCTTTATCGTCGATAAATGGGTGGAAGATTCCGATTGCATTTGAGCCTCCTCCCACACATGCGAGGATCACATCAGGCAAACGACCCAAAAGTTCTAGCATCTGCCCACGAGCCTCTACGCCAATGATCCGATGGAAATCACGCACCATCGTAGGAAAGGGATGGGGACCAGCAACGGTTCCTAGTAAATAATGTGTGGTGTCAACATTGGTGACCCAGTCGCGCATCGCCTCGTTGATAGCGTCCTTGAGCGTGCGACTCCCTTGAGTTACCGGAATAACTTCTGCACCGAGCAATTTCATACGCGCAACATTGAGAGATTGTCGCTTGGTGTCCTCTTCGCCCATGTATACGACACATTCGAGTCCCATGAGGGCGGCTGCGGTGGCCGAAGCAACGCCATGCTGCCCAGCGCCGGTTTCGGCGATGATCCGCTTCTTACCCATGCGCTTGGTCAGAAGTGCTTGACCCAGAACGTTGTTTATCTTGTGGCTACCTGTGTGATTGAGATCTTCGCGCTTGAGGAAAATGCGGGCTCCCCCAGCATGGTCGGCAAATCTCTTCACTTCGGTGATGATGCTCGGGCGTCCTGTATACGTCTTGTGGAGCTCAGCGAGTTCAGCTTGAAAGATCGGATCAGCGAGGGCAACTTCGTGTGCGAGGGCCAACTCGTCAAGAGCCCCGATCAGAGCCTCTGGAACAAAGCGCCCTCCATAAGGACCGAAGTGCCCAAGTATCTGTGAATCCAACGTTGTACTCATTGCTGAACCGTACCAGCCAACTATCTTCCGAGGAGGTTCTTAATCGCGAGTGCTCGATCACCCGCGCGGACGAGGGACTCTCCCACAAGAATCGCCTTTGCTCCCAACAACTCCGCCGCAATGACTTGTTCGCGAGTGGCAATCCCGGACTCGGCTACCTTCACAAGATCGCTTGGAATAAGTGGAAGAAGTTCAGAGAATGCTGCTTCATTAATCTCTAAGGTCTTCAAGTTTCGCGAATTCACACCGATGATGCGAGCTTTCATTTCGAGAGCACGTTGTAGTTCTTCGACATCATGGACTTCAACCAGAACGCTCATGCCAAGTTCATGCGCTAGCGCTTGATAGTCCCGTAGTTGGTTATCGGTAAGAGCTGCGACTATGAGTAGCATCAGATCTGCACCGAGGACGCGACTTTCGATT
Source organism: uncultured Actinomycetes bacterium (assembly GCA_903916385.1). Taxonomy (GTDB): domain Bacteria; phylum Actinomycetota; class Actinomycetes; order Nanopelagicales; family Nanopelagicaceae; genus PALSA-747. The sequence goes on along the minus strand of CAIWWH010000031.1, from coordinate 33,333 downwards.
ACTTGGTATTCGGTAACGATGAAATCTTTGCGAAGGACTGGGATCGCTACTCGTGAGCGGACTGCTATCAGATCACCCGGGGTGCCTAAAAAGCGCCGACCCTCTGTCAGAACACTAATAACAGCAGCTCCTGCCAACTCATAAGAGTGGGCTAGAGCAGCCGGATCTCCAATGGGGGCAAGAACGCCCTTGCTCGGAGAAGAACGCTTTACTTCAGCAATAATCTGCATGCCTGGAGCCGCTAGTGCGCCATATGCGTCTCGCACCTGTGGTGCTAAATCTAACTGTGCCCGAAGCTCCGCAAGTGGAATTTCACGGCTCTTCACATCCTCAAGCACACCTGCAACGATCGAATCGAGAACGGTACTCACAGTGTCGGATCCTCCCCTTCGTTCAAGGAGTTCCAAGGCGTCTTAGCGCGTGGCTCGTAGCGCTTTGAGATACCGCGCCTTGCCAATCGAATCGAGAGAAAGAGAAATAGCACAAAGAGCGCAGCGACAATGATCAACTTAACAATAAGCAATTAGAGCCTCTGCATTCCATTGGCCGTAGCGATGGCGCCGAGCACGGCCGCAGCTTTATTTTCACACTCTTGATCTTCTGTTAGAGGGACTGAGTCAGCAACAATTCCGGCTCCGGCTTGTACGTAAGCCTTTCCATCTTTGATAACGGCGGTACGAATAGCGATACAAGTATCGATATTTCCGCGAAAATCTAAGTAGCCAATAGTGCCGGCGTATATTCCGCGACGCGTCGGTTCATTCTCCTCGATAATCTCCATGGCACGCGGTTTAGGAGCGCCGGAGAGTGTCCCAGCTGGGAATACGGCCAAGAGTGCATCGACTGGGGTGGAATCTTCCGAGAGTTTGCCCGTGACAGTAGAAACAATGTGCATCACATGAGAGAAGCGTTCGACTTGCATAAACTCAACAACCTCGACGCTTCCTGGGGCACAGACTCTTCCTAAATCGTTGCGACCGAGATCTACCAACATCAAATGCTCTGCACGTTCTTTAGGATCCGCCAACAACTCTTCACCATGTCGTTGATCAATCTCAGGATCTGCAGATCTTGGACGGGTACCCGCGATCGGATGGAGCATCACATCATTGCCATTGATTTTCACCAACGCTTCCGGACTAGAGCCGACGATGGAGAGACCATCAGCAAACCGGAAGAGGTACATGTAGGGGCTGGGGTTCGATGCGCGTAACGCACGATATATGTCGAAGGGCTCGGCAACTGCATCCATCACAAAACGCTGCGAGAGCACCACTTGGAAAGCTTCGCCGGCGCGAATCTCCTCCTTGAGAATTTCAACCTTCGCTTGATAATCAGCCGAACTCATGTCGCGGTGGTACTCGGGTTTGCTCCGCACTAGTGGGAGATTGATTGCATCGCTCTGAGCTCCTTTTAATTTCAATTCGAGTGCATCTAATCGGGCGCTGGCATCTTGGTACGCGTCATCAACGCGTTCAGAACTTCCATCCCAATTGATCGCGTTGGCGATGAGGGTCAGGGTGCCGTCGTAATGATCAAATACCGCGAGATCTGAGGTCAACATAAATGCGATTTCAGGGAGTGGAAGATCTGCATCCGCAAGAGAGGGGATTTTCTCCAGGCGTCTTACGATCTCATAACTCGCATAGCCCACGAGACCTCCGGTCAGTGGGGGCAGATGCGCGAGATGAGGCGAGCGCAGATGGTTCGAGGTCAGTTTAAGTGCCTCCAGTGGATCAATCCCGGTAGGTGCGCCAGCGGGGGCAATTCCATCCCAGACCGCTACGCCATCTCGCTCGGTCAACGTTGCGACGCTGTTGATACCAATAAAGGAGTAGCGCGACCAGACTCCCCCGTGCTCGGCGGACTCTAAGAGAAAGGTGCCTGCACGGTTCTCTGCCAGCCGGGAGTAAAGGGAGAGCGGAGTCTGGCTATCTGCCAAGTAGCGGCGCGAGACCGGGATGACATTAAATTCTGCAGCGAAGGCCCGAAACTCCTCGACAGTCATCTGGGTCGGAGTCATTGATCGCCCTGCTGAAAATCAATCCCCCGGAAGAAGCAACTGCGCTCACCGGTATGACAAGCAGCCCCCGCTTGCTCAACTTGCAGCAGTAAGGCATCTCCATCGCAGTCGTAACTCACGCTGATCAACTTCTGGGTATGCCCGGAGCTCTCGCCCTTGGTCCAGAGTTGATTTCTACTGCGACTCCAATACGTTACGTGACCGCTTTCAAGGGTCTTCTCTAAAGCCTCTTGATTCATCCAAGCCATCATGAGCACTCGACCATCTTTGGGATCCTGGGCAATCGCGGCTACCAAGGTTCCCTCGATAAAGCGAGCGGCCACATCTGCGGGGATATTCACCCCCGTATTCTGCCTTAAGCGGTACTAGAGGCGTACCGGATATCCGTGGAGGGCAAGATGCTCCTTGACTTGACTGATAGTAAATGTCTGAAAATGAAAGACGCTGGCAGCCAGGAGGGCATCGGCACCCGCAGCGAGAGCTGCAGAGAAGTCCTCCAGCGCACCTGCTCCGCCACTTGCTATCAAAGGTACGTGAGTTATCTCTCGAACTTGAGCAATCATCTCAGTGTCATACCCGGCGCGAGTGCCATCAGCATCCATCGAATTCAGAAGAATTTCTCCAACGCCTCGCGAGGTCGCATCTGCAATCCATGCGAAGGCATCCATTCCCGTGCCCTTGCGTCCACCGTGAGTGGTTACTTCATAACCTGAGAGCGTCTGCCCGCGTCTAGCATCCACTGACAGGACGAGGACCTGGTCTCCAAATCGATCAGCTATCTCGTTGATCAATTGCGGTCGCAAGATGGCGGCGGTATTAACTGAGACCTTGTCTGCACCGGCGCGAAGCAAGCGATCGACATCACCGACCTCTCTTATCCCGCCACCGACGGTGAGTGGGATGAAAACTTGCTCCGCGGTTCGAGAAACCATTTCGAGTGTCGTTGAGCGCTCTTCGACCGAAGCTGAGATATCAAGAAAGGTAAGTTCATCTGCTCCAGCCTCACCGTAAATCTTAGCAAGGGCAACGGGATCACCGGCATCCACCAGATTTATAAAATTAACACCCTTGACCACCCGCCCGGCAGCCACGTCCAAGCAAGGGATTACGCGCTTGGCGAGAGTCATCGACCGGCGACCTCAAGGGCCGCAGGTAGGGTGAAGGCTCCTGCGTAAAGCGCCTTCCCAACGATCGCCCCTTCAACTCCAATTTCGGTCAGTCCACGAATGGCAATCAGATCTTCCAGGCTAGAAACTCCTCCACTTGCAACGACAGGTTTCTTGGTGACAGCGCATACTTCTCGAAGGAGTTCCAGATTTGGACCTTTGAGCGTGCCATCTTTTGCAACATCGGTGACGATGTAGCGTGAGCAGCCATCTCGTTCCAGGCGTTCGATTGTTTCGAAAAGATTGCCGCCCTCTTGAGTCCAACCGCGGGCAGCTAAAGTATGACCGCGCACATCAAGACCAACGGCGATGCGATCTCCGAATTCGCTGATCACTTTTGCAGTCCACTTGGGATTTTCAAGAGCCGCAGTTCCGAGATTGACTCGTGTGCAACCCGTAGCCAAGGCACGACGCAAGGATTCATCATCGCGAATCCCGCCCGAAAGTTCGACCTTCAAATCCACACTCTTAATCACTCTCTCAAGAAGTTCGGCATTGCTCCCCAGACCAAAAGCCGCATCGAGATCAACGAGGTGAATCCACTGAGCACCGGCCTCAACAAACTCGGCCGCGACTTCGAGAGGATGGCCATACTTACTGGTCTCTGAAAGTTCCCCTTGGACTAATCGAACAGCCAGTCCATCTTTAACATCGATCGCCGGAAGTAGCTCTAACTTTTTGTTCATAGGGTCTCCGCCCAATTTGAAATGAGGCGCGCTCCAACAGCCCCGCTCTTTTCTGGATGAAATTGCACAGTGCTCACTGGGCCGCGCTCGACGGCGGCGAGAAAATCTTCACCATAATTGCAGTAACTGTTGATTGCCTCGGCTACTCCTTCTTTTGCAGCATACGAGTGGACGAAGTAGAACCGTTCGTCCTTTAACCCGCGAAATAAAGTTGATTCTTCCGATGCGCGAACATTATTCCAACCGATGTGGGGAAGGATTGGCGCAGCGATCTCGCTTACCTCACCGGTAAATATTCCGACACCTGAATGCGGCCCTTTTTCTGATCCAGCGGTGAAAAGAATCTGCATACCGACACATATTCCGAGAAGCGGTCCACCTGCGGCGACGCGCTTCAAAATAACGTCTCGCCCACCAGCTGCAATCAACTGCTCCATACAAGCACCATAAGCGCCCACTCCTGGAACAACTAGACCGTCGCTCGCCAAACAGATCTCAGGATCTGAGGTAACAATCGTTTCGTGACCAGTTAAAGCGAAGGCGCGCTGGGCGGAGCGTAAATTTCCAGATCCGTAATCAAGAATTGCGATCAAAGAGTGCCCTTTGTAGAAGGAATCCCCGTCGTACGTCCATCAATCGCAACGGCGTCGCGTAGCGCACGCGCTACAGCTTTAAATTGCGCTTCAAAAACGTGGTGGGCATTGCGCCCTTCCAGAACACGGATATGTAAGGCGATTCGAGCCTCGGCAACGATCGACTCCCAGATATGGCGACCTAAAGTTGTATCAAAGGTGCCGATAAGTTCAACAATTTCAGGTTGACGATGGACAAGATATGGACGACCCGAAAGATCCACAGCGGCTTGTACCAATACTTCATCGAGTGGAACCATCGCATCTCCGAAGCGACGAATACCGGACTTATCTCCCAACGCCTCGCGCAGAGCCTGCCCAAATGCCAACGAAGTGTCTTCGACCGTGTGGTGTGAATCGACATCTACATCGCCCGTTGTCTTTACGGTCAGATCAAATCCAGCGTGCTTACCAAGTTGCGAGAGCATATGTTCAAAGAATGGAACCCCGGTTTGGATATCGATAACTCCGGAGCCATCCAGGTTCAACTGCACGAAGACATCAGACTCTTTGGTCTTTCGGGCAACAGTCGCAATGCGCGGATTACTCATTGGTGATCTTCCTTTGTTAGAGAGGGAATTATTCCGCAATTTCGCGGAGCGCTGCGATGAATTGCTCGTTTTCGGCAGGTGTGCCGATTGTTACCCGTAAAAATCCGCGCAAACCAATGTCACGAATCAAGATCCCGCGGTCTAGGAAGGCCTGCCAGATTACGCTCGGCTCTCCCGCGAAGCCGGAAAAGAGCAGGAAGTTTGCCGAGCTAGGCAGGGTGCGGTATCCAACTTCTGCAATCGCCGACGCGACCCGCTCCCGCTCACTGATCAAGAGCTCGATCTCTCCTTGCATGGCGGGTGTGAACTCAAGTGCGACTTCGGCAGCAGCTTGAGTAAGCGAGCTCAAGTGGTAGGGAAGGCGTGTAATCAGGGCCGCATTCACAATGGCCGGCTTGCCAACGAGATATCCAGTGCGTGCCCCGGCAAAGGCAAAGGCTTTACTCATTGTGCGAACCACAACCACATGGGGGAAATCCGCAAGTAGCGTGACGGCAGAAGGGACATCAGAGAATTCAGCGTAGGCCTCATCCACGATCAAAAGTCCCCCGACCGAACCGGTTGCCTCTGCCAACTCCTTAAGGTCCGCGATTGAAGTAGAAGTGCCCGATGGATTATTTGGAGTGGTAACGAAGACCAATTGCGGTGACTTCTCACGAATCAATTTCTTGGCATTTGCGACATTAATTCCGAACTCCTCATCGCGACTGCCAGCGAACCATGGGGTCTTCGTGATCTGAGCAATGAGGGGATGCACGGAGTATGAAGGTGTAAAGCCAAGTGCAAGCGCCTCGACACCGCCACAAGCAAGGAAGAGCGTTTGCAAGATTTCATTGGAGCCATTGGCGGCCCAAATATTTTCTACTCCAAGCGGCACACCGGTCCCCTGCGAGATGTAATGTGCCAATTTTGCACGTAGCGTTGTGGCATCGCGATCTGGGTAACGATTGAGATCTGCAATAACAGCGGTGAGCCTTTCACTCATTGCCGCGACGACTTCACTAGGAAGAGGGAAGGGATTCTCATTGGTGTTAAGCGCAACCACGCCCTCAATCTGAGGTGCGCCGTAAGGTGAGATATTGCGGAGATCTCCACGCAGCGGCAACCAATAAGGCCATTGTGATTGAACCATTAACTCTTCTCCTCAAATCTTGCGCTCATTGCTTCACCATGGGCTGGCAAGTCTTCGGCATTGGCAAGGGTGATAACGGTGGCCGCGATATCTGTAAATGCGCTTTCATCGTAAGAGATGAAGTTAACCCCTTTAAGAAAGGTCTGTACCGATAACCCACTCGAATGGCAGGCGCATCCACCAGTCGGAAGAACGTGATTGGAACCCGCTGAATAGTCGCCAAGCGATACGGGTGCATAACGCCCCATGAAGACAGCTCCCGCGTTGCGAATCTTCGATGCAACAGCCTCTAGCTCTTTGACGTGTAACTCTAAGTGCTCTGCTGCGTAGCCATTCATCACATCAATACCTTGCTCGACGGAGTCGACCAAGACGATCGCAGATTGAACTCCCGTGAGCGCAGTAGCAATACGTTCAGAATGACGCGTAAGTGGAACGCGCTTGGTTAACTCAGTGCGCACCTCCTGCGCTAACAATTCCGAGGTCGTGACTAAGACCGCAGCGGCGCTTACGTCGTGCTCGGCCTGGCTAATTAGATCTGCCGCGACTTCTCCAGCCAGCGCACTCTCGTCAGCGAGTATCCCAATTTCCGTCGGCCCCGCTTCAGAGTCGATGGCGATCAACCCGCGCAGCGCTCGTTTGGCAGCGGCCACATAAATATTCCCCGGGCCCGTTACCAGATCCACTGGTTCGCATAGTCCTTCGACTCCGTAAGCAAACATCGCAACTGCCTGGGCTCCCCCGACGGCATACACCTCGTAAATCCCAAGGAGGGCGCAGGTTGCCAAAATCGTGGGGTGTGGCAGTCCGTCGAACTCACGTTGTGGTGGTGACGCAATAGCAATGCTTGGAACGCGCGCGATTTGAGCTGGAACGACATTCATCATCACAGAGCTGGGATAGACCGCCTTGCCCCCAGGTACGTAAAGCCCAACGCGATCAACGGGGATCCACTTTTGTGAAATCTTCGCACCCGGAACCACTTCAACGTTCGTGGTTTCACGGGCTTGGGCCTCATGAAAAAGGCGAACTCGACCTATGGAAGTCTCTAACGCGATACGTACATCGGGATCTAGATCAGATAGCGCCTGATCGATTGCAGCGGCTGGTACTCGAATATGTTCGGGTTCGACCCCATCAAACTCCTTCGCGAGCGTGCGTAGAGTTCCCTCATCGCCATGCTTTACCCGATCCAAAATCGGCTCGATGGCAACCATGGCGTGAGCTACATCCAAACCTGCTCGCGGAATAGCTCGCTTGTACTGCGCTCGACTGAGCCGTTGACCCCGCAGATCGATGAGCGGAATAGCGATCTCGGAGTTCACATCCTTATTCTAAAGCGTGGCGGCGCAGGGTGTGCGCCAATAACTCTGACAGGAGCGCCTAGAGCACAAGGCAATCTGGGCCGAGCACCGATTTCAGGTCAGCGCTCAAACTTGGAGAGGCTGTTACGCGTAGATCGTCATCGATCTTCATAACCAATCCCTTATTTCCATCATCCAACTTGAGGTGCACTTCGCGGGAGCCAGGGTGGGAGCGGAGGATCTCCTTCATCCGGTCGACGACAGGTGGGGTAACTCGAGTGGCATCCATAGTGATAACCAACGGGCCAGTGGGTGCGGTCGAAACATCCGGAATCGTCATATCAAGAGCAGTGATTCGAGGCGCTTCTTCACGCTTATCGATACGCCCACGTACGACGATGACTCGATCCTCAACCAGATTGAGAGCATGAGCCTGGTATGTCGCAGCGAAGAAGAGGACATCCACCGCTCCTTCAAGATCCTCAATCGAGACGATCGCCCACGAATTGCCCTGTTTAGAAACCTTGCGTTGAATCTGGGTGATTAACCCGCCGATATTGACGACCTGTTCGTGCCCGACTGAATCTTCGGCAATTTGAGAGAGAGGCATATCTACGGCTGCTCGCAAGACATGCTCAATACCTAGTAGTGGGTGATCGGAAACATAGAGTCCCAGCATCTCGCGTTCGTAACTAAGCAGAAGGTTCTTATCCCATTCCCCGCTTGGGATATCGAGTTCGACGCCGGTGATATTCGATCCGGTATCGGCGGGAGCGCTGCCAAAGAGATCAAATTGGCCGATCGCCTCTGCGCGCTTCGCCTCGCTCACGGAGTCAATTGCTTCCAGGTAAACCATCATCAAGCCACGACGAGTAGCCCCCAATGAATCGAAGGCGCCCGCCTTTATCAAAGACTCAATCGTCTTCTTATTACAGACCTGCTGGTCCACCTTTGCCAGAAAATCTCCGAAGGATGTGAAGCGACCCTTACTCTCGCGATTAGCGACAATCGAAGCGACAACGTTCTCTCCTACATTGCGAATCGCAGTGAGTCCGAAACGGATATCACTACCGAGAGGTGTGTAATCGGATGAGGATTCATTGACATCCGGGGGCAGAACTTTGATGCCCATACGACGGCATTCATTGAGATAGAGCGCACTCTTATCTTTATCATCGCGCACACTCGTAAGAAGCGCTGCCATATATTCCGTCGGATAGTTAGCTTTTAAGTAGGCGGTCCAATACGAGACCAACCCGTATCCTGCCGAGTGCGCACGGTTAAATGCGTAATCCGAGAATGGAATCAGGGTGTCCCAGAGCTTTTTAATAGCTGCTTTCCCAAAACCTCCAGAGGTCATTCCCTCTTCGAAGTTCACGTACTCCTTATCCAGAATCTCTTTGTTCTTCTTACCCATCGCCTTGCGCAAAAGATCTGCACGTCCAAGCGAGAATCCGGCAACTTTCTGTGCAATTGCCATAACCTGCTCTTGATACACAATCAATCCGTACGTGTCGCCGAGGATCTCTGCGAGTGGTTCAGATAACTCTTCATGGATCGGCTCGACCGGCTTACGGCGATTCTTGCGATCGGCGTAATCCGTGTGAGCGTTTACCCCCATCGGGCCCGGGCGATACAGCGCAATAACAGCTGAAATGTCTTCGAAGGAGTCCGGTGCCATCTGCCGCAGGAGGGCCCGCATCGGCCCGCCATCCAATTGGAAGACTCCTAAGGTTTCACCTTTGCCGAGGAGTTCGTAGGTCTTTGAATCATCGAGTGCCAACGTCGCCAAGTCAACGTCGATGCCCTGGTTCTTCTTAATGTTGAGGAGGCAGTCATCAAGTACTGAAAGATTGCGCAATCCCAGGAAATCCATTTTAAGGAGTCCAGTTGCCTCACAAGCTCCCATATCGAATTGAGTGATGATCGCACCATCAGATTCACGACGATGAATCGGGATCACTTCAAGGAGCGGCTCCTTACTAAGGATTACTCCCGCTGCGTGAACACCCCACTGCCGCTTTAATCCTTCAAGACCGCGGGCGGTGTCAACGATCCGCTTGGCATCACTATCGGTTTCATAGACCGAGCGGAACTCTCCGGCCTCTCCGTAACGATCATTCTTCGGGTCGAAGATTCCAGAGAGGGTGATGTCCTTGCCCATGATGGTTGGAGGCAGAGCCTTCGTGATCTTGTCACCGATTGCATAGGGATACCCAAGAACACGCGTGGCATCTTTAAGGGCTTGCTTAGATTTGATATTGCTGTAGGTAATAATCTGCGCCACGCGATCTTCGCCATACTTGTTGGTCGCGTAAGCGATCATTTCGGAGCGACGACGTTCATCAAAGTCGAGGTCAATATCTGGCATCGAGATGCGCTCAGGATTGAGGAAGCGCTCGAAGAGTAGGCCGTGCCTGATGGGATCGAGAGCAGTAATACCTAACGCATAGGAGACGAGCGAGCCAGCAGCTGATCCTCGACCGGGGCCAACGCGAATGCCGACTTCCCGCGCATGTGCGCAGAGGTCTGAGACCACCAGAAAATAACCTGGAAATCCCATTTTGATCATCACGCTGAGTTCGTAATCCAAGCGCTCTTGATAGGTGGGCGGGATGCTGCCATTCAAACGCTCCGAGAGACCTGCCTGCGCCAACTTCGTCAGCCACGAATCTTCGCTCTCGCCTTCGGGAACAGAGAATTGCGGAAGGAGATTCTCGCCCTCGCGCAGGGAGACATTGCAGCGCTCTGCGATTAGCAGAGTGTTATCGCAAGATTCAGGGAACTCCTTGAAGAGCTCACGCATCTCCCGTGCACTCTTTAGGTAGAACTGATCATTATCAAATTTAAAGCGCTTTGGATCGGCAATCGTCGATCCCGACTGGACGCAGAGCAGCGCTTCGTGTGCAACAGAATCTTCATTCTTTGTGTAGTGGAGGTCATTGGTAGCCAGCAGTGGCAGCCCCAAATCTTTGCCAAGTTTAAGGAGATCCTTCTTCACTCGCGTTTCAACATCAATTCCGTGATCCATGATTTCAAGGTAGAAGTTCTCGCGGCCAAAGATGTCGCGTAGTTCGCTCGCTGCAGTGATGGCCTCTTTGTAAGCACCCATGCGCAATCGAGTTTGAATCTCACCTCCGGGACATCCTGTTGTAGCGATGATCCCCTTTGAATACTGCGCAAGGAGTTCGCGATCCATGCGAGGTTTGTAATAAAAGCCCTCGAGAGAGGCAAGAGAGGACAATTTAAAGAGATTGGCCAGGCCAGTGTTGTCTTCTGCCAAAAGAGTCATGTGGGTATAAGCACCACCACCCGAAACATCATCTTCGCCACCCTCCGCCCACTTGACGCGACGCTTATCGAAGCGACTTTCGGGGGCGACGTATGCCTCGATCCCGATAATCGGCTTTACGCCTGCTTTCCGGGCCTGCTTATTAAATTCAAATGCGCCAAAGACATTGCCGTGATCGGTTATGGCGATGGCGGGCATCTCTTGGCGCGCTACCTCTTTTACTAGCTCTTCAACGCGCGCCGCACCATCCAACATCGAGTACTCGGTGTGGACGTGGAGATGAACGAAACTGGAATTCTGCGACACGGTTAGCGAGATTACTACTGTGGCTAAATCTGACGGCTGTTTTGCTCAAGCTGGTTCAATGAGCGTGTCAGGTCTTCGGGGTAATCGGTGGCAAAGGCGAGCTGCTCCCCTGTGATTGGGTGGGTAAATTTAAGTTCACGAGCGTGGAGCCACGGGCGATGGATATTTAAACGGTCGGCAATTGTGTGATCTGCGCCGTATGTGAGATCCCCAACAAGCGGGTGATGGAGCGCTGCGAAGTGAACGCGGATCTGATGGGTACGCCCCGTTTCCAACTCAATCTCGAGAAGTGAGACGGCGGGAAAGAGTTCGAGAGAGGTGTAATGCGTGATCGATGGCTTTCCATCTGCCACAACTGCGAAACGATAATCCTCCCGAGGATGGCGATCGATAGGTGCGTCGATAGTTCCTTGCGAAGGATCCATATGCCCTTGGACCATGGCGTGATAGACCTTGGTCACGCTGCGCTCTCTAAATTGGTCTTTGAGTGAAGAGTAGGCGGCCTCATCTTTGGCAATCACCATGAGCCCAGTGGTTCCCACATCGAGACGGTGGACAATGCCCTGTCGCTCTGCGGCGCCGCTCGTGGAGACGTTGTATCCCGCAGCAATGACGGCACCGATAACAGTAGGTCCTTGCCACCCGGGGCTAGGGTGCGCAGCTACTCCTGCAGGCTTATTGATCACAATGATGTTCTCATCGTTATAGATGACTTCTAACCCCTCGACTGGGGTGGGTGTAAGTTGCGGCGCGCTCTTGGCGGCAGGCATCAAAATTTCAAGGACATCTGCAGTTGCAACCTTGTCAGATTTTGTTACCGGCTTACCACCACGCGAAATCTCTTCATCTTCAATAAGAGAAACAACTGTCGAGCGAGATAGCCCGAGCATTCGTGCCAAAGCAGCGTCTACACGCTCTTGGTCGAGTCCCTCAGGTATCGAGATCACCTTCAACTCACGTTCAGGAAACGTCATGACGGGACCTCGGTTTCACATCGTTTAAAAGCAGAATCGCAATAGTTATCGCAGAGATAACAATAGAGGTATCGGCAAGATTAAATATCGGCCAGTGCGGCAGGCGAATCCAGTCCACCACCTCACCATGCAAAAGGTAAGGAGGCCTGAAGAGTCGATCCACCAAATTTCCGCCAATTCCACCCATGAGGAACCCGAGTGCGACTCCCCAAATGCGCGAGGTAAGCGATCGTGAGAAGACGACAAGCGCCGCAATCGCGAGGAATGATAAGAGCGAGAGAAAGATCGTCGCGCTCTGTGCCAGATTAAAGGCAGCCCCGGAGTTACGCGCCAGTTGTAATTCCAAGAGTGAGCCCAGTATCTGCTTGGGTTTGGGGCCAAGATTGTTCAAGGCTAGCGTTTTTGAAACATTGTCGATCGCAATTACTGCGAGCGCAACGGAGATTAAGAAGGTAACAGCTCTGCGATGAGGTGCTGATTTACTCAGCGCCGTTCCTCTTTCTGCTTACAGGACATGCACAAAGTTGCGCGAGGGAAGACCTGTAGTCGGGCCTTGCCGATTGCATTTCCACACTCTTCGCAACGCCCATAGGTCTTCTTGTCGATGCGCTCAATGGCACGCTCCGTCTGCAAGACCATGTCGCGCGCGTTGTACACGAGAGACATCTCATGCTCACGCTCAAATGTCTTTGTACCTGCGTCGGCTTGATCATCGCCAGCACCAACTCCGGCTGCAGAGATGAGATCTTCCATCTCTCCTTCAGCTTCGCTCAGCTCGGATTTCAACCGTACTAACTCTTTAGCTAGTTCCATGCGCATCGCCTTTAATTCCGCGGCGGTCCACGGGTTTTCACTTTCATTAACTACAAGAGGGGCGGGTGCACCCTTGATTGGCTTGAGGGTATGTGCACGCTTGCCACTCTTTACGGGGCGAGGAGGAGGAGGCATAACCAAGCGGCGCTCCTCAATCACAACTTCTGGCCCAGAATTTACTTCGCGAGGTGTCACGGTGATTGTTGTTGAATCTCCCGTAGTAGTGCTCTGCAACTTGGCAGGAAAGGGCTTGGCTGGTCCCTTTTTCGCAACGGGCTTCTTCGCCAAAGTAGGTTTAACAATGTTGGGCGAGCGTTCAGCGACCTTCTTGGCTGGAACGGACTTCTTGGTGGCGCTTGCTACCGGCTTGGCCGGAGCTTTTTTGACTGGCACGGATTTCACTGCTTTCTTAGCCACTAGTTTCTTCGCTACAGGCTTGGATGCCGGAGCTTTCTTCGCCACGCTCTTCTTGACGGCAACCTTGGAGGCAGCCACCTTCTTGGCAGGCGCCTTTTTGGCCACTGCGGCTTTAGCCGGGGCCTTCTTAGTAAGGGCCTTCTTTGCCGTAGGTGTCATATCGATCGTCACTTCTCTACTCAGCCCACCTGAGGAAGACCATGAGAGGTCACCGAGTGAGTTACCTGCGAGCGAGAAGGCTAGAGCGAAGAGCGGGGAATTACCAACTCCGCCGCGCTAGACTCCCCCTTTCATGGGTCCAGTCACGGGTCCAGTCACGGGTCCAGTCACGGGTCCAGGCACGGGTCCAGTCACGGGTAAAGAGCAGCGAGAGCGAGGAGTTGAGATGGCAGCGCAGGGTTCCAGCCCATTTAAGAGCCTCCCACCTCAGATCGACCTCCCCGCAACAGAGCATCAGATCCTGAATTTCTGGGAGCAGAACGAGATATTCGCCAAGAGCGTTTCGGCCCGCGATGGCGCTCCAGGGTGGACCTTCTACGAGGGCCCACCCACTGCCAATGGCTCCCCTGGTACCCACCACATTGAAGCCCGCGCCTTTAAGGATCTCTTTCCCCGCTATCAGACCATGAAGGGGATGCAGGTAGTTCGCAAGGCGGGTTGGGATTGCCACGGACTGCCAGTAGAGATTGCCGTTGAGAAGGAGCTGGGCTTCTCTGGAAAGGGCGATATCGAGAAGTATGGAATCGCCGCCTTCAACGAAAAGTGTCGCGAATCAGTCCAGCGCCACGTAGATGAGTTCACCGCGATGACTCGCCGCATGGGCTTCTGGGTGGATTTTGATGAGGCCTACTGGACGATGTCTCCAGAGTATGTCGAAAGCGTCTGGTGGTCACTGCAGCAGATTTGGAAGAAGGGGTTGCTAGTTCAAGATCATCGCGTGGCCCCGTACTGCCCGCGTTGCGGAACTGGACTCTCCGACCACGAACTGGCACAAGGATATGAAACTGTTGTCGATCCCTCGGTCTATATTCGCTTCCCTGCCACATCGGGAGTCATTGCCGAACTTGGCGCATCCTTCTTGGTATGGACCACGACTCCATGGACCTTAGTTTCCAATACCGCGATCGCCGTCAATCCCAAGGTCGAATATCAGGTCTGCGAGATTCCGACCGATGCCGGAAGTGAACGCTTGGTCATCGCCAGCAATCTGGCACATATCCTTGGAGAAGAACGAAAAGTTGTTGCAACCTTCCTCGGTACGGAACTCGAGAAGACCACTTACCAACGCCCTCTCGATCTCATCGAGATTCCCGATTCGCATTACATCGTCCTCGCTGACTATGTAACGGTCGAAGACGGAACGGGTCTGGTACACCAATCTCCTGCATTTGGCGCAGATGACTTCTTAGTCTCTCGTCGCTATGGACTTCCTGTTGTAAATCCAATGGCTCCTGATGGAAAGTTCTTAGCCGATGTTCCACTTGTTGGTGGAATCTTCTTTAAGGAGGCCGATAAAACTTTGGTCCGCGAGCTTAAATCTCGCGGCGTCCTCTTCCGTCAACTGCAATTCGAGCACTCGTATCCACATTGCTGGCGCTGCCACACACCTCTCATGTACTACGCGCAGCCATCGTGGTACATCCGTACAACTGCCATCAAAGATGAACTGCTCGCACAAAATGCCAAGACCGATTGGCACCCCGAAACAATTAAGACAGGTCGCTTCGGAGATTGGCTCGAGAACAACATTGACTGGGCAATTTCACGCAATCGCTACTGGGGCACTCCCCTCCCATTGTGGCGCTGCCCTGAAGGCCATTTGCATTGTGTGGGTTCGTTGGCTGAACTCTCTGAACTCTCCGGAAAAGATGTAAGCGCAACCGATCCGCATCGCCCCTTCGTCGATGACATCAGCTTTCCTTGCGCAGAGTGCTCGCAAACTATGAATCGAGTAAGCGAAGTCATCGACTGTTGGTATGACTCCGGTGCGATGCCCTTTGCGCAATGGGGCTATCCTCACAAAGAGGGCTCAGTCGAAGCGCTCAACGCTGCCTACCCTGCAGATTTCATCGCCGAAGCGATTGACCAGACCCGCGGTTGGTTCTACACGTTGATGACTATCGGAACGTTGGTCTTCGATGAATCCTCTTACAAGACGGTGCTCTGTCTCGGACATATCTTGGATAAAGATGGCCGCAAGATGAGTAAGCACTTAGGCAATGTCCTTCAACCAATTCCTTTGATGGATCAGCATGGGGCCGATGCCGTGCGCTGGTACATGCTCGCCGCTGGCTCCCCTTGGAGTGCGCGTCGCGTGGGCCACGATGCGCTTTCTGATGTTGTTCGTAAAACACTGCTTACCTACTGGAATACCGTCTCCTTCTTCACTCTCTACGCAAGTGCGACAGATTTCCACATTTCAGAGTCTGCAACCCCTTCGAGCGTAACGATGGATCGTTGGATCATCTCCGAGCTCAACTCTCTGGTGGTCGCGGTTGATGCCGCTTATACTGCATTTGATTCGCAAGAAGTTGGTCGACTCCTTGCGACCTTTATCGATGATCTCTCTAATTGGTATGTACGTCGCTCTCGCCGACGCTTCTGGGATGGCGACCTAGATGCGCTGAACACACTCTTTGCCTGCCTCAAGAGCCTGACTCAACTGATGTCACCCATGGTCCCATTCATCACTGAACATGTCTGGCAGACCTTGATCCGCGTGGGAGAACCCACTGCCACCGAATCAGTCCATCTCTCCTCATTTCCCATTGCAGATACCACCGTGATTGATACACATCTCTCTGCCGCAGTGGCTCTCTCTCGCCGACTCGTTGAGTTGGGACGCGCAGCCCGAGCCGAATCAAAGATTAAAATCCGTCAACCACTGGCCCGCGCTCTTGTCGCCGCTTCCGGTTGGAACGCGATGGACAGTGAAATCCGTGAACACATCAAGGATGAACTAAATGTCCTCCAGTTAGATCTTCTCTCGGATGAGAGTGAAGACTTAGTCAGCATTTCGATCAAGGCTAATTTCCGCTCCATCGGAGCCCGCTATGGCGCAGATGTGCAAGCCATTGCTGCTGCCATCGCTGGTGCTGACGCCGCCCATCTCGTTCAACACTTGCGCAAGGATGGAACTTATTCATTGAGTTATGGCGAGGAGAGCGCAGATCTGACGGCAGAAGATCTCGTTATCACTGAAACTCCCAAAGAGGGTTGGTCAGTAGCTACTCACTCCGGAGAGAGCCTCGCACTAGATTTGGCTCTCACCCCCGCATTAGTACGAGCTGGATTGGCTCGTGAAGTTATTCGCACAATTCAAGAGCAGCGGAAGAGTTCTGGCTTTGAGATCAGTGATCGCATTCACGTCCTCTGGAACGGTGGCACAGATCTTGAGGCGGCAATTAATGAATTCGCAGTGCAAATTTCAGAGGAAGTTCTTGCACTCTCTATTGCAAAGGACGCGAAGCTAAGTATCGACGAGAATGAGATTGGTTTGGGGCTAACTCTTACTAAAGCGTGAGTTAATGAATACGCCGCGCGAAAGAGATCAGAATCTCAGTAACAAAGAAGACCAAGAGAAATGAGATATCAACAGCGACTGGTCCGATGCGAAGTGATGGAATAAAGCGCCGCACAAAACGCATAATAGGATCTGTAACTGCATAGACCAATTCTGCAATTGCCAAGATGATGCCTTTAGGGCGCCATGACGGGGAGAAGATTCTGACGTAATCGAGGATCACTCTCCCGAAGAGCGAGAGGATAAAGATATTGAGCACAAAGACAATAACGCTACCCAGACTACTCATCGCAATTCCCCACTCCAGAAAAAGTTAAATCAACTTTGGTTAAAGAAACTCGCCTCTGTTGCCGCAGTTTTGTTCTCGGTGCTGACCCTGACATTAGCAGGAGTAAGAAGAAATACTTTTGATGTAACGCGCTCAATGCTGCCATGCAGACCAAAAGCGAGTCCTGATGCAAAGTCCACTAGACGCTTGCGCTCTGATTCATCCATATCTGAAAGATTCATCAAAACTGGTTGGCCGAGGCGATAGCGCTCACCTACGGTGCGTGCCTCATTGTAGAAACGAGGGTGGATAGTGAAGATCTGATCCATCATGGGAAATTGATCCTGAGTTGGGGCATATGTGGGTGCGCTTGCCTCGACTGGCGCGCGACGAACCGGAGCTGGGATCGGGTTAAAAGTTGGACGTGGCTCCTGGGCCACCGAACGCACTGCGCGGCGTGGCTCTTCACGAAGGGGGGCAGAGTGCAGCTCTTCTTCATCGTCAACGAGACCGAGATAATTTGCAGCCTTCTTAAATACATTTGCCATAGCCTTATTTTAGGCGGGAAGTCCACGAGAACCGAGGATTGAACTCCCTACGCGGATATGTGTCGCACCCTCGTAAATCGCCTCCTCAAAATCACCGCTCATCCCCATTGATAAATGAGTGAGGGATGGAAAGTCAGGGATTAATCGGCGCTGCGCTTGCTTCAGGGCAGAGAACGCCGCCTGGGCTGGAGAGTCCACAGGGGCTACTGTCATAAGACCGATCGGTGAGATTCCACTCTCTGCATGAAGGTCAGATATGAAGTCCTCAAGGGATTCAAGAGCGACTCCCCCGCGATCGACCCTTGCTGGTTCTAAATTGACCTGCACAAAGAACTCTCGCTGGCGAAATTGAGTCAAGGTTGCAAATTTGCGGGCGTGGTCGAGTGAATCAAGGGAGTGAATGACCCCTGCCCAACTACCAATGGATTTAATCTTGCGGCTTTGAATCTGACCCTGAAAGTGCCAGCGAGAATCTCCCGAAAGTTGCTCAGATTTTGCCAGGCCCTCTTGATCTCGATTCTCGCCGAAATTCCTAATTCCCAGCTCATGCAAAATCTCTACATCGCTCAGTGGAAAGTTCTTTGTAACCGCTATGAGCGCGATCTCCTCCGGAGTGCGACCGACAGCAAGGGCCGCGGCGCCGATGCGAGACTGGACAGATGCCAAGTTGGCTGCAATCTCCGAGTATCTACTCACAGCGAGATTAAACCAGCCTGCCTCATCTGCAGGTCTCCACCACGGAAGGAGAAGAAGGCTGGGCTTTCGAGGGTGCAGATTCCAATATTTCGCACTGCAACGCCCCTCTCGTGAAGTTGAGCCGTCACACCTCTCTGCAAATCGAGAGCGCGCCGCTCTCTGGAAGTTGCTGTGGCTGGCATGAGTGCAATGACTTCCTCATACATCGTCGGAGAAACCTCGTAGCAGTCACCGCAGATACTGGGACCAATTACCGCCTTGATCTCAGCAGCACCCATCTCGCGCATCTGGTCTACAACCTTTTGTGCAATCCCATTCACAAGTCCAACCCGTCCCACGTGCGCAACCCCGACCAGTCCAACCGCGCTAAAGGTGATCGGCATACAGTCGGCAGCTAACGCGGCGATCCCCACAGATTTACTTGAGGTAATAAGCGCATCGCACCCGAGCTCTTCGCCAGCCTCTTCAACCACAGCCTCTTCAACCACAGCCTCTTCAACCACGATGACTCGATCGCTATGAGTTTGTCGCATAAAGTGCAGCGTCCCGAGAGAGAGCGAGGCACGCAACTTCTCACGCTGAGCCGGGTCCTTTAAGTCGCCACCGAAGCGCGAGGTGAAGAGTGTTCGAGACATTTACTTCATAAAGTCGGGAACGTCTATCTCGTCCTCACTTACAAGATCTTCAAAAGTCACGCGACGGCGTGGAGCAGCTGGGAGCGCAATCTCTGCCGTATCTTCGATTCCTGAGAGCTCAAGGGCCACTGCGATTGGATCGTTAGCTGCAATCGGATCTGCCTGCCCGCTGAGCGCTGCCGCAGTGATGGTCGGCATAGGTGCACGCTTGGGAGCGCCACCATCGAAGCCAGCTGCAATCACAGTAATGCGAACTTCGTCACCGAGTGCATCATCAATCACAGTTCCAAAGATGATGTTGGCTTCCGGGTGGGCAGACTTTGCAACGAGCTCAGCAGCCTCGCTCAATTCGAAGAGACCTAGGTCTGATCCACCTGCGATCGAGAGCAAAACCCCACGAGCGCCGTCTATGGAAGCCTCTAGGAGTGGACTTGCAATAGCGAGTTCAGCTGCGCGTGTAGCTCTAGCCTCACCACGAGCCGATCCAATTCCCATAAGAGCTGAACCTGCACCTTGCATGACGCTCTTCACATCGGCAAAGTCGAGGTTAATCAGGCCAGGAGTCGTGATGAGATCGGTGATCCCCTGGACTCCAGAGAGGAGAACTTGATCGGCGCTGCGGAATGCTTCAACTGCCGTGATAGAGCGATCTGAAATGGCAAGTAGACGATCGTTCGGAATGACGATCAGTGTGTCGACTTCAGCGCGCAAGAGTTCGATTCCCTCTTCAGCCTGGATCGTCCGATGCTTTGCTTCGAAGGAGAACGGCTTCGTGACCACCCCAACGGTGAGAGCACCAAGGTCACGGGCCACCTTTGCAACGATGGGAGCGCCACCGGTTCCAGTTCCTCCACCTTCACCTGCAGTTACAAAGACCATATCGGCGCCACGAAGGACTTCTTCAATCTCTTCAATGTGATCAAGCGCTGCTTGGCGACCTACCTCAGGAGCAGCCCCTGCACCGAGACCACGCGTTGACTTGCGACCAATATCTAGCTTCACATCTGCATCGCTCATGATCAACTGCTGCGCATCGGTATTGATCGCGATAAATTCGACACCCTTGAGGCCCGCTTCAATCATGCGATTGACAGCATTAACTCCTCCGCCACCAATTCCAACGACTTTGATAACGGCCAAATAGTTCTGCGGTGTCGCCACGTTTTACCTCTCCTAAGACTCTAAATCTCGAGTCGAGACTTAAAGTACAGCCATGATCTAATGCCGTAAAAGTAGGGTGAGGGAATCGAGCACGCAAATACCGACACGATATCGAGAGGGAGCAATCTCTCAATGCAGTGTTGAGAGTATCTACTTCACAACTGGGGTAAGTGGATTGCTGAGATCAACACTCACAATCTTTTTATTTTCAGGAAGAGTTAACAACTGGCGTAGCACTTGCACTTTAAGGGTCAACTCGCTGGCGACCCCCCAACTGATATTAAGAGCGCTATAACCGGGAAGTGCGGTGGTGAGAGCGATCTGATTCTGACCATCAATGGAGAGGCTCGACATCTTTGCAGTTAAATCACTGGGAGTTTGGGCTAGGAAGGTAGCGATTGCACTTCGTGCAGCCGTACTCTCATTGGCAAAACCAATGACTGGCAAACCAGATGGTGGATTGGGTGCAATGAAATTGAAACCAGATCCATCAAAATATTCTGTGACGCCTTTGCTATCGACATACTGCGCAATAGCGCGCCGTTCAGATATATCGACACTTACATCGTGAGCTAGCCAACGCCTCCTTATTGTGATCTTCTGAATCCACGAGAATTGAGCAAGGTCGTTGCGGATGCGTTGTGGACTTACTCGAGCGATCGGAAGTCCAACCCGCAAATCTTTTGGAATCAATACTGGCATCACGATCGCCTCATTGCCTGCAGCCTTGATCTCAATTGTCTTAATCTCAAGAGCCTTAGACCACCCCAAGAGATAACCGAGCATCCCGATCAAGACAATGACGAGAAATAATCCCGGAGCGCTGCGAAAACGCCGCCTAGGCATATCTCTCTTCAAGAGCTTGTACCAATACCGGCGCAAGCGAGTTCACATCGCCAGCACCTAGGGTCATGATCACATCTCCGGGTTGTGCAACTTCGAGCACTTCTTGTACGACGGCAAGCATGGATGGTTGGTACATAATCGATCCTGTGTTGCTCGAACGAGTTATGAGTTGCGAGGTAACCCCAGGGATTGGGGCTTCGCTGGCCGGATATACCTCCAGGACGAATGCCTGATCTGCCAGCTCGAGAGATCGAGCGAACTCTGGAGCAAAAGCCTGCGTTCGAGAGAAGCGGTGTGGTTGAAATATGACAAGTACACGACCAGGAGCGGCATAAGCTTTGGCCGTCTCAAGAGTTACGCGAATTTCGGTGGGGTGATGGCCATAATCATCAATGACTTCGATCCCGTTGACCTTTCCTTTGTGTTCAAAGCGGCGACGCGATCCACTGAATGTTTCAAGCCCACGCAGTAATTCAGGAACGCCTGCGCCCAGTCTCTCACCGGCAGCGAGTGCAGCAGTGGCATTAAAGAGATTGTGCAAACCTGGAATGGTGAGGTGTAACTCGGGGAGGATCTTTCCATTCTTAGAGATTCGCGCGAGCGAAGAAGATGGCTCTAATTGAATTCGCGATAGCTGAAAATCTGCCTCCCCCGCTCCATAGCTAATAATCGATAGATCATTGCGATCAACTCGTGTTATGAGTTCTTTGACTCCTGGATCGTCACCACAAGCAATTACAAAGCCACCGCTCTGAATCGTGTTAATAAATTCAACGAAGACTGCATAAAGATCTTCTAGGCTGGCAAAGTGGTCAACATGATCGAGTTCGAGATTTGTGATGATCGCACCGAGTGGGTGATACGCAGTGAATGAGCCATCTGACTCATCAGCTTCTGCGACAAAGATGTCGCCGCTACCAAGGTGGGCATTCACTCCAGAACTATTTATCAAACCACCGATGGCGAATGAGGGGTCTAGTCCTGCACTCTGCAAGGCCACGGTCAGCATCGCTGTAGTGGTCGTCTTACCATGAGTCCCCGCTACGGCGATTGAGCGCTTTCCCTCCATCAAGAAGGCAAGAGCTTGCGCGCGCGTCAATATTTCCAGGCCGCGCTCCTTGGCGGCTACAAGTTCAGGATTCCCCTCCGCGATTGCGCCTGAGGTGATCAATAGATCGACATTTGAAACATTCTTAGCGTCGTGTCCGATGAATATCTTCGCACCCAGGTTGGCAAGTACTTGAGTGATGGAAGAATCCTTCACGTCGCTTCCGCTGATTGAGAGTCCCTGAGAGAGCATGATCCGGGCAATACCCGACATTCCGGCGCCACCGATCCCAACAAAGTGGATATTTCTGCCTGCGAGCCGTTCGACGCTACTCATGGTCGATTACCTGCAGCGCTCGCGAGGCAATTTTCGAACCTGCATCAAGAGGGAAATTCAAGCGCGCCCCACGCGACCCGTAATTCTTGGCTGCCAGCATCAAACGATCTGCATTAGCCAACAACCACTGCGAGGTAAAAGCAGCGTTCTTAATGATCTCGCCTCCCCCACTCTCAGTAACGACCTTGGCATTCTCCGCCTGCTCACCATTGCCGATTGGGAGCGGAACGTAGAGAGTATAAATTCCAAGCACCCCTGTCTCGGTGACCGTTACTGCTCCACTACGTGAAATCACAAGATCGCTCGCGGCATATGCCTGAGCCATATCCTCGATATACGAGGTAGGAAAGTAACCAGCTTGCGCCTGCGGAACCTCGTTCTTACCTCCTACCGCGTGAATCATTTGAAATCCCGAGCGTGCTAACTCCTTCTGAGAGCTCTGGATGGTCTCGTTGAACTTAATGGACCCGAGCGAGCCGCCGAAGATAAGGATCGTGGGTGCATCTGGGTCAAGGTTCATAGCCCGTAGCGCCTCTTTTTTCAGGAGTGAGCGTTGTTCACGATCTGCCCCAGCAAGTTCAACGATGGATGGTCGAAGTGGAATGCCAACTTGTACCGACGGATCCTTCGAGAAGGCGCCCAGCATCGTCGCACCGCAACGGCGCGCCAGACGATTAGCCAGCCCCATCTTCGCATTTGCTTCATGAGCAATTATTGGAATTCCGGAACGGCGTGCGGCGAGATAGGCCGGGGCGGCCACGTAGCCTCCAAAACCAATGATGAGATCTGATCCCGAAACTAACTCCTCCACTTCGCGCAGCGTCCGGCGAAATCGTAGAGGCCATTTCAGCGCAGCAAGATTTGCTCGGCGTGGGAAGGGTACCTTTTCTATCAAGTGGAGCGGAAAACCAGCCTTAGATACGAGCGCGGTTTCTATGCCAGAGGCCGTTCCCAGAAAATGGCAGGAGATCTCAGGATGAAGCTCGCGGAGATAGTTCGCGACCGCTAAGGCAGGTTCAACATGTCCGGCAGTTCCAGCTCCTGCGAAGAAGATTTTTCTCATCTTCAAACTCGCTTATGGGAGTTGATGGCGCCACGCACTCGCGGATCCCGGCGCGCGACATTGAGAACATAGCCAACTGCTAAGAAGTTCGCGATCAACGATGAGCCGCCGTAACTTATAAAGGGAAGAGTTACGCCTACCACTGGTAGGACTCCAACTACAGATCCGATATTGATGATCACCTGCATCATTAACCACCCACCGACTCCAGCGCAGGCGTAGCGCGAGAAGAGATCGCGAGTCTGCATGGCGGTTCTGAAAATTCCATAGATAAGCGCGGCATAAAGAATCAGCACCGCAAGCGTGCCGAGCAGGCCAAGCTCTTCTCCAATAACGGCAAATATAAAGTCCGTGTGCGCCTCCGAGAGATTGCCCCACTTCTGTCTGCTCGCCCCCAGTCCGACTCCAAATAGTCCCCCGCTCGCCAGACCCATCACGGAATGAGCAGGTTGCCAACCTGCGAGTTTGTAGACAGAGGGAGCAAATGGATTGAGAACGGCTGTGAAGCGGTGCAAGCGATAGGGCGCTATGGAAACCATGCCTACTACTCCCGCTACGGCCAGTGCGCCCATAACTAAGAAATGACGAATCGGTAGTCCGCTCACAAAGAGCATCGTGGAGACAATGCCAAGGACAATCACGGTAGTTCCTAAGTCGCCGCCTTTAAGAATCAAAACAATCAGCGGGAGCGTTCCAGAGAGAACGAATGCAACATGCCGCATTGCAGAGCGATTCTGCACAGTCTCGTCATATTTGCGCAATTGACCTGCACACCAAAGAATCAATCCCAATTTCGCAAACTCCGATGGCTGCATCGTGAATGAACCAAAGTGAATCCAGTTTGTATTTCCGTTCACCGTCAATTTAAGTCCTGGTACGAGCGGCAGGCAGAGTGCGAGGAAGGAGAGACCAAAGGAGTATCGCGTCAATTGCTCCCAGATGTGACTCTTCCAATGCGAGACGATCAGGAGAGCAAAAATTGCAATTCCGAAGAACATCAACTGCTTAAAGAAAATGGCGTATGTTGAACCAGATTGCTGCAAAGAGACGACGCTTGAGGCGGAGAGCACCATGACGAGGCCGAGTCCAGATAAAAAGGTAAGTGCGCCGATGATCATGTAGTAAGGAGCGTCTGGACGTTGCAGATAATTGGAATAACGTTGGCGTCGCGTTGGGGGCTTAATGCTCATCAGGCGACCAACTCACGGACCGCGAGGCTGAACTTCTCTCCGCGATCGGCGTAATCCTTGAATTGATCCATCGATGCGCAGGCTGGAGCTAAAAGGACGGTATCTCCTGGAGCGGCCAACTCTGCGGCACGGACCACAACCTCACGCATCAACTCTGCGGAGTCCCCGTTAAAGGGAAGAATAAAGTATGGGATCTGCGGCGCGTGTTTGGAGAGCGCCGTTGCAATAAGCGGAGCATCTTGCCCAATAAGCAAAGCTGCCTTTATACGCGGGGCGCAACGTTCGATGAGTGGTCCCATCGCGGCACCCTTCGCCAGACCACCCGCAATCCAGATTGAAGAGATATGTGAGAGAAGAGCCGCCGCTGCAGCATGAGGATTGGTGGCCTTTGAATCATTTACCCACGAAATTCCATCGCGCTCCAGCACCAATTCGAGGCGATGGCGATCAAGTGTGAAGTTCTGCAGCCCCGCTCTAATCTCATCGTGGGTTATTCCAATGGCAAGGGCCAAGCCAGCAGCGGCCATCGCATTTGAAACATTATGAGGAACCGTCGGATGGATATCCGAGAGCTCAGCAAAGTCAAAGGCTTGCTTTGGATCAGCGGTGAAGGCGCGGTCGACGAGCAGGTTCTCAACGAGCCCCAACTCTCCCGCCTGCGGAGTATCTAAAAAGTAGAAGATCTTCCTGCCAGACCAAGAGGTGGCGCGCAAGACGCTCTCACTGTCTTCTCCATTAATAATCGCGATCTGGCTCGCGGAGAGCAACTTCAATTTTGCAAGAGCGTACTGGTCGAAAGAGCCATGCCAATCTATATGGTCCGGAGCAATGTTGAGTAGGGCAACGGCTTCGTAGCGTGGCAGTGCACTCCACTCCAATTGAAAGGAAGAGAGTTCAATTGCGAGGAAGTCATAGTTCTGACCCGAGCCAAGGATTCCAATTACGGGATCTCCCACATTTCCGCAGGCAACTCCCGACTTTGAGCTGTAATCGAAGATCGACTGCACCATCTGAATGGTGGTGGTCTTGCCGTTGGTGCCCGTTAAGGCGATCCATTTTTGTTCCGGTGCTATCTCTTCTTTTACAAGCCACGCGAAATCCAACTCGCTTAAAATCTCACAGCCGGTTGATTGCAGAGCAAGAATGATTGGGTGATCAATTCTCCAACCAGGTGAGATAACGGCCAACTCGTAAGTGGATTCCACGCTACGCAGCGCGCCTGCCGCTTTCTCATCCAATACATCTGCGCTCACACCTCGGCTCTTCAGAAACTCAACTACTGCGCTGCCAGTGACCCCAGCACCCACAACGGCGATCTTCTTTGTGGCGAGCGCAGCAATAAATGACATTTAGGAACTCACCCACTGTGCATAGAAGAGTCCTAGGCCTGCAGCAACGCTCAATCCAGCAATAATCCAGAAACGAATAACGATTGTTACTTCGGCCCAACCTAGAAGCTCAAAGTGATGCTGCAATGGAGCCATACGGAAGACTCGTTTACCGCCTGATAATTTGAAGTACCCAGTTTGAATGATCACAGACATCGTAATGATCACGAATAGTCCACCGAGAACGGCGAGGAGCATCTCGATACGGAGAGTGATTGCTAGGCCAGCGAGCGCTCCACCCAGTGCGAGTGAACCTACATCTCCCATGAAAATACGAGCTGGTGAGGTGTTCCACCATAAAAATCCTGCGCATGAACCCGCAAAGGCCGCGGCCAGCACGGCGAGGTCGAGCGGATCTCGAACGTAGTAACACTTGGAAGTGAGAACTTCGCTGCTACCCAGTCCACAACTCTGGCGAAACTCCCACACGCCGATGAGTACAAAGGCGAGCAAGGTCATGATGGAAGTTCCACTCGCCAGACCATCGAGCCCGTCGGTGAGGTTTACGCCATTACTAGTGCCCAGTACAAGAAAAACGACCCAAATAATGACAAGGACGGTACCGAGCGCCAAGGAGGTATCGCGGACCGTCGAGAGGTGGAAGGAGATCGGCGTTAATTTAAAGGTATCGCGAAAGTGCAGACCAGCAAAGGCAAAGCCACCAGCCACCAACGCTTGTCCTGCTAACTTTTGTTTGCCGCGTAGACCTAATGAGCGCTGTTTAACAATCTTGAGCCAATCATCGAGAAGTCCAACAGCCCCTAGACCAAGCACGAGCCCAATTACCAGCAAGGCGGAGGCGCTGATGCGTACTCCATTAATTAGGTGTGATGTGAAATAACCGACGATCGCCGCAGTAATGAGAACCACGCCGCCCATCGTGGGCGTCCCACGTTTTACATGGTGGCTCGTTGGGCCATCATCGCGAATATTCTGACCGTAGCCACGTGCCGCGAGGAAGCGAATAAAGATAGGGGTCAATAGAAAACTTAGAAGTGTTGATGTGGTACCGGCTAGCAGAATCTCTTTCACTCTTGCTCTCCTTGCCAGTTAGCCAACAATTTTTCGGAGAGTTCATCGAGATGCTCGGCTCGCGATGCCTTAATAAGAAGGACATCCCCTCGCTCTATATGGTCTAAAGCCTGCAGCGCCTCTTCTTGGGTGAGGAAGTAATGGGTCAGCATCTCATCGCCCGCCGCTGGATCTAGCTCAAGTCCATCGAGATATAACTCTGTTCCTACGGCTACCAAGTGATCGACCCCCAATTCAGAGGCGAGTCTGCCAATGTGCAGGTGCTCTTCGCGCTCGGACTCGCCGAGTTCATGCATCTTCCCCAATATTGCCCAAGAAGATCCCCCGCGCTCCTGCGTTAGAAGCACCAAGGTGCGCAGGGCAGCTTGCATGCTCTCCGGGTTGGCGTTGTAGGAGTCATTAATAATCAGGAGTTCATCTACATCGTGCAGTTCCATCCGCCACTTGCTCCGCGGTTCTGCCGTCGAAAGGGCGGCCGCCACGGATTCGATGGAGATTCCGACTTCAAGGGCGGTAGCCGCAGCAGCTAGGGCATTTGCTACCTGATGCGCACCAAGCAGGCGCAGAGCAACGGGAGCGCGTCCTGACTCGCTTACAAGATCAAAGTGCGCCATCCCCTCTCGAAACTCGAGATCGGCCGCCCGAACATTGCAACTGCTCTTCTCGCCGAATGTAATTCTCTTACGCGAACTTCCTTCGCCCATATGAGGGGTAAGTGGATCGTAACTTCCGAGGATTGCCACGCCATGTTCCGGAAGAGCATTGACCAACTCTGATTTCGCCAAGGCAATTGCCTCGCGACTTCCAAACTCTCCGAGGTGGGCGCTGCCCACCACAAGAACGATTCCAATGTGTGGTTTGGCGATGGCACAGAGGCTGGTGATGTCGCCCATGTGGCGCGCACCCATCTCAACGGCGCAGAATTGGGTGGAATCTGTCGTGTGCAAGATTGTGAGTGGAACGCCGATCTCGTTATTGAAAGAGCCGCTTGGAACTACACATTCCCCGCGAACGGAGAGGATATGACCGAGCAAGTCTTTTGTAGTCGTCTTGCCATGTGAACCCGTAATTCCGATGAATATGCAGTGCTCCATTCGCAGCCGCACCGCCGTAGCTAACTGAGCAAGTGCTTTAGCCGCATCCGTTACGACGAACGATGGAATTCCTAAGTTATATGTTGTGATGGCAAAGCGGGCGCCATTTGCAATCGCCTCTTTGGCGTAATCATTGCCATCAACTCGCTCACCAGGAAGGGCGACAAAGAAAGACCCTGTAGTGATTTTCCGAGAATCAATCTCAGGGTATTCGGTAATGACTGCAGCGGCATCAAGTCCAACTATCTCAGCGTCGATGATCTGCGCGATTTCAGCGACTGTTAAAGCGATCATGACAACTCCTCGATTGCACGAGCCAGTTCGATCCGATCATCAAAGGGATATTTAACTCCCTTAATATCTTGGCCTCGTTCATGACCCTTGCCTAGAACAATAACGCAATCTCCAGGTTCAGCCTCCAACACCGCTCTCGCAATGGCGCTACGACGGTCCGGCTCGATAATTTCATCAGTATCTGCGCTCCCGGCCAGCATCTCCGACAAAATCTGCAGCGGATCCTCGCTCCGCGGATTGTCAGAGGTGAAAACCGCGAGATCTGACCCTTCACGCAGCGCACGCCCCATGATGGGACGCTTGCTCTTATCTCGGTCTCCCCCACAGCCAAGTATTGCAATTACCCGGCCGCTGGTGAGAGAGCGTGCCGTTGCAAGTGCTCGACTCACAGCATCTGGAGTATGCGCGTAATCCACCAAAGCTAAAAACTTTTGTCCCACCTCGACCGGCTCTAGTCGACCAACAGGCGCGGTGAGTTTGCGCATGTAGTACGCCAGCGCAATCGGATCAACGCCACTTTCAACAGCCAGCGCAATCGCAAGAATTGCATTATCAAGATTGTGCAATCCGAGGAGCGGAAGGTGACCCTCAATCAAGATTCCGCCAGTCCCTCGGATCGCAACTTCGTAGCCAACGCCTGACTGCAAAGCAATGAAACTTTCGTAGCGCCAATCGGCTCGCGGATTTGAACGGGAGACCGTGAGCATTGGGATAGTCGCTTCTGCGAAGAGGCGTTGACCGTACTCACTATCAATATTCACGATCGCGGTATCGGCTAATTCGTTGGTGAATAGCCGAGATTTGGCGAGGAAGTAACTCTCCATATCGCCATGAAAATCCAGATGATCCTGTGTCAGGTTTGTAAAGCCGACCGCTCTAAAGTGCGCTCCTGAAACACGGCCCATGGAGAGCGCGTGGCTGCTCACCTCCATCACAAGATTTCGAACGTGCTGCTCTCGCATCGTCGCCACAACTGCCT
Source organism: uncultured Actinomycetes bacterium (assembly GCA_903916385.1). Classification (GTDB taxonomy): domain Bacteria; phylum Actinomycetota; class Actinomycetes; order Nanopelagicales; family Nanopelagicaceae; genus PALSA-747. The sequence goes on along the minus strand of CAIWWH010000031.1, from coordinate 3,936 downwards.
GCAAGTCTGTGCCCTCAGGAGTGGTGTAGTTAGCTCCATACTCTTCGCCATCGATACTGATGCCGATAGTTCCAATAAACCCAGTTGCACGACCATCGAGCCGCCAAATCTGATCAACAAGGGAGGCGGTAGTTGTTTTACCGTTGGTGCCAGTTATTCCGACGGCATCAAGGGCACTGAATGGATTGCCATAAAACCAGGAGGCGATCGCGCCTACCCAACTGCGTGGATTGCCGACGACCAAGACAGGAATCTCGGCTGTGACCAGTTTCGCCCCTACGGCATCAGTCAAAATTGCTACCGCTCCCGCGGCAATCACATCATCAACGAAAGTGGCCCCGTGTACCTTTGCGCCAGGAAGGGCGATGAAAAGGTCCTCTGCACCCACAGCGCGAGAGTCAAGAGTGACGCCAGAGAAGGAGAACTCCTTTGACGGCGCATCGATGCCTATGAATGCAGCGAGGTCGCTTCCTTGCTTTGAAAATATTGCAACGGGAGTGAGCTGTGAGTTGTGGGTACTCATTGTGTTACCGCCGGCTGTGGAACCGCTTTAACTGCCGCCATCAAATCTGCTTGTGTGAGCGGATACGCAGGCTGGATAGAAAGCACTGGCTGAACCTGCTTGGTCTGTAGCACAAAACTCATGACCTTCTTAAATACAGGAGCGGCAATCTCGCCGCCGAAGTGTTGACCTTGTGGATTTTGGATAACAACACTCACCACATATTTAGGAGCTGCGGCGGGTGCCATCCCGATAAATGATGCGGTGTAACCGCGATAACAACCACACCGTGCGTCGGAGCGCATTGCAGTGCCAGTCTTACCAGCCACTTTATAGCCGGGTATTTCAGCGGCAGGAGCAGTTCCCTCATTCGAGACAACGCCTTCCAACATCGTGCGAATCTCTTGCGCCGTTGCGGCACTAATTACCTGCACCTGAGTCGCAGGTTTTGAAGGGGTGTAGTGGCCGCTCGCATCAACGGTACCTGCAATTACATTAGGTGTGACTCGCACACCGTTGTTTGCGATGGTCGCGAAGACATCGGTTGCCTGCATCGCGGTTACTGAGTAGCCCTGTCCGAAGGCGATTGTTGGAGCAGAGGAGGCTGACCAGGCTGATACGGGGTGCAAAATTCCGGCAGATTCGCCAGGAAGATTCGATCCAGTGCTCTGGCCGATGCCAAACTTTTGGAGGTAACGGAAAAAAGTATTGTTTGGAAGCGCCGCGCCGATCTGAATTGCGCCGATGTTGCTTGAAACTGCGAGAACTCCTGAGGTAGTTAAGTGCTCAGTAGGGTGGTTCTTATCGTCGTGAAAAACCCGACCGCCAGCTTTCAATGTATTTGGAATTGTATAGACAGTTGTTGGGGTTGTAGTTCCTTGCTCGAGAGCGGCTGCAACGGTTATAACTTTTCCTGTTGAACCGGGCTCGTACACATCCTGAACGGCTGGGTTGCGGATTTCATCTAGCGTCACTTGGCTGCGCTTGGCAGGGTCGAAAGTGGGAGCACTTGCTTGCGCAAGAATCGCCCCTGTCTTCGGATCCATGACAATCACAGTGCCGGAGAGAGCTTTTGAGTCCTTTACCGCGGTTGAAATTGCATCCTGCGCCACCCACTGAATGTCTCGCTCAATCGTCAGTCGTACGTCAGTACCCGGCTTGGCGGGAGTCGTGAATTGTTGTGATCCGGGAATGATCGCACCATTGCCATTAACGTAGTCGTACTCGCCATTGGATCCCGTTAAGAGCGTGTTCATGCTCGCTTCGATACCCGCCGCACCTTGATTCGCGGCGTTGGTCAGTCCAACAAGTGAGGCAGCCAGAGTCCCGGTTGGGTAATTTCGCGAATACGCGTTCTCGCTGAAGAAACCCACGAGACGCTTCGATAGCCCACCGGGAGTGGCTTCAACTTTTGCGTTATAAGAAGTCAGCGCACTTTGTAGGTTATCCCAGACGATCGGCGCAACGCCATTTTCAATAACTTGGTAGCGCTTCGTCCCAGTCAAGAGAAGTTGCAATTGGTCGACAGGCATTTCAAGTGCGGCTGCTGTTACCTGAGCCGTTGTTGCAGGGTCGGCGATCATCGTCTGATCCACGATGATGTTCTTCGCTGCTTCGCTGCGCGCGAGAACAATCCCGTTGACATCAGTAATCGTGCCACGCGGAGCGAGCCAAGTGGATTTGCTTACCATTTCATTGGCTGCGCGTTTGGAGTATCCACTTGCTTGAACTGCTTGCACATCGATGAGCCGAACTCCGAAGATAAGGAAGATAAAGAGAAATGCCACGACTAAATAGCGGATTCGCTTGCCGAAAGCTTCCTGCGAGATCATTTAGTGGGTCCCGGTGATGCGGTATTTATATCGAGGAAATTGATCCCCGTCTGCGGCAGCATCCCCAATTTGGTGGCGTTGATCGCCAAGTTGTCGGGAGAGGAAAATGTTGCCACTTGATTGAGCACCGCATCGCGTTGATCGTTTACGGCCGCGAGGTGGAGCTTCATATTCTCTAGCGTGAACGCACCAGAGGTGAGCGCCGTATTTATGCTGAGCAGGAGAAGGAGCCCAGCAGTAAAAACACCGATAAGAAAGGCGAAGAAGGCGCGATTGCTGACAGCTTGGCTGTTATCGACTGTTAAATCTGGTACGAGGCGTAACGCTGCTCGAGTTTGATCAGCAAATTCTCTTACGCGAGAACGCTGTGGAAGCTCCGGAGCGAAGTCTTCAAATTGTGTGATCGCCATTATGCAGCCAACCGTTCAACGGCGCGCAGGCGCATGGATTGTGCCCGCGGATTGAGAACTATCTCTGCATCGGAGGCGGCCTCACTCCCCCGCATAACGAGGGCATACTTTGCTGCGCTATCAGGAAGGTCTACTGGTAAGCCGCGTGGAGTTTTGGACTCTGTTACCTCGTTCAAGGCGCTCTTCACGATTTTGTCTTCAAGAGATTGATAAGCCATGACGACTAGGCGACCATGCACGTTTAGAGCGGCAAGCGCCGCTGGAATTGCGCGCTCGAGTATTGCGAGTTCCTGGTTGACTTCAATGCGCAAGGCTTGGAAAGTGCGCTTCGCCGGATTTCCTCCTGTGCGACGCGCCGCCGCTGGAATTGCGTTCTTGACCAGCTCTGCCAAATCTTTTGTTGTGTTGAGCGTTCCCGCTTTTCTAGCTTCAACAATAAAGTCGGCGATACGCGGCGCAAACTTCTCTTCGCCATAATTGCGCAGAATGCGAACCAGCGCACCGTGTTCGTAGCTTTGCAGAACTTCAAAGGCAGTTAATCCTTTGCTCTGATCCATGCGCATATCCAGCGGTGCGTCATACGAGTAAGCGAATCCACGCTCTCCATCATCGAGTTGCATTGAAGAGACTCCGAGATCGAAGAGAGCGCCGGCCACGTGAGAGATTCCTTGCGTAGCGAGAATCTCATCGATCTGGTCGTACGTTGCATGCGAGATCAACAAGCGGTCTCCAAAGGGAGCCACATTTTTACGCGCGATTGCGATGGCGCTCTCGTCGCGGTCGATTCCGATCACGAGGAGAGTTGGGAATTTCGCAAGGAGAGCTCGGGTATGTCCACCGAGACCCAAAGTTGCATCAATAACGTAGGTGGCTGACTGGTTCTTTAACGAGTGTTCGATAGCAGGGGTCAGCAATTCGATGCAACGCTCAAGCGCAACAGGTATATGTTGGTGTGTCATCTGCTTCCCCTTTCTCGTTCGTTTTGGAGTGCAACTGCTTGGTCTTCGTAGTTATCGACTTCTCTAACTAGGTCACCGCCGACCGACGGATCTAGGGGGGAACGGCGCCGGGGAAGTGGCGTCGTTAATATGAAGTCGGCGATGGCCTAACCAGAGAGATCCGGTGCGGCCTAAAAGAGTCCGGGTAGCACCTCCGTTGAGATATCGGCGAAGCCCTTCTCGCGATCTGCGAG
>CAIWWH010000030.1 GCA_903916385.1 uncultured Actinomycetes bacterium | reverse complement strand
GCTGGTGGCGGGTGAAGGATTTGAACCTTCGAAGGCAGAGCCGGGGGATTTACAGTCCCCTCCCATTGGCCGCTCGGGCAACCCGCCAGGGCTATCTATGAAGCAGCCTGCGTAGATTACCCCATTTTGGAGAGGGCAAATAATCGGCCTAAAAAGGAAGGCCCTCCCAGGTTAAACCCCACTAAGAACCCTTCAGTTCTTATTTGGCTAACTGGTAAGGATTAGAGCCGCTTGCGCGGTTGGACTCTCAAACTGAAAATTGTGTTGTACGAAATGTTCCACATTCACGAGTTGAAGCGCTGACTTGTAATTACTCCTCGTCTTCTCCGACCAAGTGACCTTCGAGTTAATCACCGAAACTGATTCGACGTTAATTAAAGTCATTGCCGAATGTGGCTCTCTAATAAAATCAACCTCACCGTTGGGGCGCAAGTCAAGTCTCGGTGGCCACTTTGACGAGCTATCCATATTGATATCTATCCGATCAAATTCAACATGTTTAATCAAGGCTGGGTGTGTTGCCCAAACCAAGATTGCGGCCTCGCTATGCACATCAATATTTACAAAGCGAACTCCATCAACTTTTCCTTCGAGTAGCCGTTCCGGATTTCCATCGGTTGTCCCAGCAGGATCATCCCAAGCAGATGCTGTTACGTGAATTGCCTCTCCGTGACCCCACCAAGATTCATTAAAGGCTCGCGTACTTACCGAGCTATTAGTAAAGAGGACGTTAGAGACTGTCCCACCTTCGCGCGGTCGAACTGCAAAACCTCTATGGCTATCTTCGACAGTGCAATCCGTCACAAGCACATTTCGAATATCACCGCAGGCTTCGGTACCGAGTGTTATCGCCCCGGAAGTGGACTTCATATAAGTATTTGCAATCAGAATGTTCTCTACGACTCCGTACTGAGCTGTCCCAGCACAAGATTTCAGAGAGATGCAATCATCTGCAGTAATTAATTCGCAATTAATAATTTGGACATTCTGGCAGCGATCGATATCTATTCCGTCTGCGTTTGGCACCATAAGGTCTGTCAAAATATGAATTCCATCAATCAAGAGATTGTTACATCCGGTGGTGCGAATGGCCCAGAACGCGGGATCCCGGAGGGTAAATTGTGAGAGCGAGACTCCATTTGATTCGATGATGAAGATAGTAAAGGGCCGCTCCAGGTACTGAGAGCGCCCGCCAAAAGGACCGCGCATCGAATGGATGTACTGACCGCGCTCGAGAATGAATTCATCAGCATTTCCGTTGATCTCACCTTCACCTGTGATTAGCAGGTTGTGGGCTTGAAAGGCGGAGATGAAGGCCCGACGTGGCAAGACTGCTTCGACCACCCCATTGTTGGTAATAACATCAATTGAGTGCTCAGGTAGGTAATCGGCGTAATCACTGGAGGCTAATATCCGAGCGCCCTTTTCTAAGTGAAATTCGATGTCAGCCTTCAATTGAAATGATCCCGATAGAAAGGTCCCACCACTCGGGACTATGACTTTTCCACCACCGACTGCCGTGGCTGCATCAATCGCGCTTTGGATTGCGGGGCCATTATTGAAAACTCCGTCGTTTAGCGCTCCAAACTCTGTAATGAGGAAATCTTTCATCTTTCGTTTACCACCCGATTATGCGACCACAGTAGTTCTGCAACGCGTGCTTGCACTTCCCGTAGAACGGGAAGTGGACCCGAAACGATAAAGGTGTGAGATTCCCCTGGCAGCAAACTGACTATTTGCGAATCAACTTGAGTTCCAAGATCTACGACCTCTGAAAGTAGTGAGAGTTCGTGAACATATTGGATTGCAGTCACATCCACGTGGAGTAGATCATTTTCAATACGGGATTCAACAGCCAACTCTTGAGCTGGAGCGGACTTTGCTGGGTTAAGTGTCGAGCGACGAGCAGCACGCACTCCATCGGTCGTAGCCAACAAAAAGCCCTCAAAATCTAATGTAGCGATCTGCGGAAATATATCCACCAAAGATTTACGTGAGACACCGAAGCCTGCTAAATCAAAGTCGATCTGACTCTGCGAAACTACCTGCCCTTCACTATCAATCAGAGTCACGGCAGCCGAAGATTTCCAAGAAGCCTGTGTATCGTTAATGATCGTCAGCGCGGCTCCCTGATCCACTCGTCCAATTGTGATCGTGCGTGGTTGGTAGGCAGATTTCATGGCATGCCAAGCCAGCTTTCTAAATCCTGTGTAATCCAAGACCGCCCAACTGATCGCTGGCCACATATCGTTGAATTGCCAGAGGATTGCGCCGGAACAGACTTCATAGAGACTTCTAAAATGCTTGAGACCAATCTCTACCGCGCGTGCTTGGTCTAGCGCAGCAGCAAAATACCAAGCGACTCCAGAAGTTGGCGGAGTGGCAAATTCACGCGCTAACCCAGCAGCAACCTTTGACATTCCATCAAAGGCCTTCTGATGTATCGCAACATCTACATCCGTTGAGTCCAGATTCTCTTTTCCAATTGCACGCGTAAGCATCGACCAAGAACCTGGACCGTTGAAGCCAAATTCAGCGGCGAAGGATGGTGTGTACTGCTCGTAACGTTCATAGCCGAGTTCATTCCAAACATCCCAAATATGGTTTGTTCCCGATTCAAAGGATTTAACGTCATCGCTATGGGAGGAAAAGGGTGAGCCAGGAATATAGGGACGAGAGCCATCAAATTCTTGAACGACCGTTGGAATCGTTGAGCGATAGAAGGTATCTCCCCACGGGCGACCGGCAAGAGTTTCCTGCCAACCCCAGTATTGAAAACCTTCGATGCACTCATTGCCGCCGCACCAAATCACGAGAGAGGCGTGGCTCTCCAAACGGCGAACTGCCTCCTCTACTTCGAGGGCAACCTCCTCAAACATCTCAGGAGTTTCCGGGTAGGCGGCGCAGGCAAAGAGAAAGTCTTGCCAAACAACAATTCCCTCTTGATCGCAGAAGTTGTAGAAATCTTCAGATTCATAAATTCCACCGCCCCAGACGCGAATACCGTTGATATTTACCTCAAGCATGTCTTTGATCCGCTGTTCATATCGATCACGCGTCACTCGCATAGGGAAGGGATCGTCGGGGATCCAGTTTGCGCCGCGAATCCAAAGTCGAAGGCCATTTACCTTGATTGCAAAGATATGCTTGTTAGGAAACTCGACGGAGTTAATCGCAGAGGTATCTAGTTCTACCGTGCGAAATCCAACGCGCTTAATTTCAGATTGGAGAACCTCTTCACCCTGCAGGAGCGAGACTTGAACGGTGTACAGCTGCTGATCCCCACGTCCACGTGGCTGCCAGAGCTTTGCGGTGGGGAGGTCGAATTGATATTTCTCAAGATCTGCGGCAAAGACTTCCGTAGCGATTACCAACTCGTCATCCATTACCTTTACTTGAATCTGGTGGACGTTTGAAGCACCTCGCACCAGTGGTCTAATTGTCAATCTAGGGATTTCGGATTCGACGGTGGGCAGAATTGCGACGCTAGAAAGGTAAGCGGAGTCCCACTCGATAAGTTCAATCTTCTTCCAGATGCCAGATGAGATCGTGACAGGACCCCAGTCCCAACCGTAACTGCAGGCCATCTTCCGCTGATAGTTGTAAGGCATGTCGTAGGGGCGGGGATAAAGTCCGAGTTCTGCAACTTTCTCCTCGGCATCCGTGAGGGGAGCCTTGAAGCGAATTTCCAGTTCAACATCGCCGGCGTGCAACTGCTCAGTGATTTCGAGCTCGTAAGAACGGTGCATATTCTTGGTGGATAATTCAAGGTTTCCGTTGACGTAGATCGATGCGATGGTATCAAGCCCGTGGAATTTCAAGGTGGCGTGTGATTTAGTCGTGCTCCGTGACAGCGTCGTCTTGTAAACCGAATCTGTCTTCCAGATCCACATTTGATCAACCTCGCGACCATCGACTGAGATATCAGCGATAAGACCCGCATCCATCAGGTCGGTATGAATACAGCCGGGGACTGTGGCCGGAATAGACGCTGGTAGATCCAGCGGGCTGGAGATGACCTCAGTATTTCGCCAAACATTGTGGCCATCAACAGCCGCATTCGAGACAAATGCATCAGGTCGTGGGGAAAGTGCAAGCGTCCAGTTCGCAGAGACTTCTGAAATGTTGTTCATCGGCCAAAGTCATCCTCAATGCGCTCAATGTCATCTTCACCAAAATAACTTCCCGTTTGAACTTCAACAAAGATAATCTCTTCACTCCCCGTGTTTGCGATTCGATGCAGAACTCCGATACCAAAATCGACTGTGTCACCAGGAGCAACTTCTCGAAGCTCACCATTGATGGTTATTCGTCCGGTGCCCTTAACAATAAACCAGTGCTCAGCACGCTTCGCATGACGTTGATAGGAAAGTCGCTGGCCAGGGGTTACCCAAATGCACTTCACCTTGTGAGTATCGCTCTCTTGCAAAACTTCATACCGTCCCCAAGGGCGGTCGGACTTCTCCAGCGTCATGGATTTCCTTTCGAGGTGTGTGTTCCGTATTAGAAAACTGGTTCAGTGGAGTGAGCGTCTAAGACACCAAGGGCCGCGCCGACGATTCCCGCATCGCGTTGCAATTGTGCTGGGCGCAGATCAATGTTGGAGATAAAGTCAGTAAAGCGCGCCTCATTTTTGACGTGGTAGCGGAGTGGATTCCAGTAAACGTCGCCAGATTGGGATACTCCCCCACCGATTACCACTGTCTGGATATCGAGAGAGCCAATGGAGTTAACGATTCCTATTGCCAGCGCACGAGCTCCTTCGTCGATAACTTCAAGTGCGGTCGCATCACCACCTCTGGCGCTCTCTGCAAGGGCTATAAAACTGGCTTCTCCCTTCCAACCCCGGGAGTTTGCGATTTCGACCATCCGCGGACCGCTGGCATAGGTTTCTACGCAACCTCTGCGCCCACAAGCACAGTCAATTCCGTCGAAGTTGATGGTGTGATGTCCGATGAAGTACGCGTTGCCAGACTCACCGATATACAACTCATCATTAAGAACTAGTCCACCACCGATACCAGTTGAGACTACTAGTCCCAACATATTTGAAACTCCGCGTCCCGCACCCAAGCGAAACTCTGCATGAGCGAGAGCCATAGCATCACCGTGCAGGACAACGTTGCGAGTCTCGGTAAGTTCTACAAATTTTTCAACGATGGGAAATCCCCGCCAGACCGGAATATTTACTGGACTAATAGCACCCGTGGATAGATGTAACGGACCTGCGGATCCAATTCCTACGCCGATGAAAGAACCATCTGCTTCTTCAAAGAGCTCTTGGGTAACAGCAGCAATCTCTTCCCAAAGAAAATCATTTTCTTTGACAAATACTTCATGCTTGGAAGTAACTTCAAAGGATCGATCAACTTTTGCCAGTGCAACTTTGGTCGCCCCAACATCTACCGCGAGTGCATACTGGCTCATACTGGAGAACTTTCTAGGTTGACATCGTGAAGATTTAATTCAATTGTGTGAGTCACAAAATTTTCATCTGTCGGATTCTCAATGCGTGCCAATAACGCCAGAGCTGCTGCCTTGCCCAACCGTTTTGGATCATGATCGAGTGTTGGAATCTTGAGAGTACGAGAAGATGGGAACTCATC
>CAIWWH010000029.1 GCA_903916385.1 uncultured Actinomycetes bacterium | reverse complement strand
GTTTGCAACAACTTACCGATTCCATTGCTAAGCGATGAGACGAGATTTACATCCTTGGAGCGCACAGTCACATTTTGGGTAGCTTGATAAGAGAGCACCCGTCCAGTTGGATTGCCATTTATATATTCGTTGATTGCGTTTGTGTTAACGCCGCCAGTTTCAATCCCTGCTGCGGGAACTCCACCGGCAGTCAAATACTTAATGAGCGCGGTGACACTGCTTCCCACTTTGGTCACTGCTGCCGATGCGCTCTGCGAACTCTCCTGGGCGCTGAGGGTCCAGACGGCATTATCTGCTGTTGCACTTGTACGCGCCTGACCAGTAACGGTTACAGAGTTGCCTGCACGGGCCGCGAATCCCTGCCCAACCAAACTCAAACCGTAAGCGACCGCGATCGCCATGATGAGTGAGGCGATAATGGGGCTATAGAACTTGCTTGAGAAACGTGGCTTTCCGAGTGCATCCATGGTTCAAGAATAGAGCACCTTCCTTACAGATAGATGGCGGGCGAAAGGGTTGACGCCTATTTCGCCCAGATTTCACGCCCTGTTTCAATGGGCCTGCGCGATCTACCCGACTCATCAATCGCCAATGAGATCAGGTGATCTTGGCAGGCCTCGCGGAGCGGGTAGGGGGCAAATCCAACTCCGGCTACCCAGTCGGCCATCTGAACCATCACAGTTGCAATTGCAATCTCTTCATCCATCAAGCGCAGCCCAATAAAGGGATTTTTGTAAATCACCTCACCGTTGAGTGAAATATGCTCGGTATCAAAACCGTCGAGATTAAGGTCAAAACCCAACTGGTAGCGGCGCAATTCCGACTCGACTATTGCAGGGCCATCTCTTAGAGCAATTACTTGGTTATCCACTATCTCTCCGGCGCTGCCACGAATAACGATGCGGCGATGGCGCAACTGGTTGTGCCACTGATTTTCGACAAAATTATAGATACCCGATTTCTCCAAACCGAAGTCGAGGGTCGCGATCGTTGTCGTGCGCGGTTTGGGCGCTAAATCTTTGTTCCATCCATCGCGAGCCAGCGGGTCGATAAGAGAAGAAACAAATGTTTGAGTGGAGATCCGTGTAGGTTCAAATCCTGCTCCTAAGAAACCGCGCATGATCGATATAGCGTGATAACCGTGAGTTGAAGAAACCTCTACCGATGTGGGAATTCCGATGGCCCCATTTTTGATAGCAGACAAGCGCGCCGAGTGCCCGGGGAGTCGCAAATATTGCTCTGCAACCTGCACCAGTTCGCTTGCGCCAACAGACTTCCAAAGTGCTCGTAAACCATCCGCATCTGGAGCCGGAGGAGTTTCACAGAGCACAGGAATTCCGGCCGCAACAAACTCTTCTACCAACTCTGGATTGGCCTCCCAGGAAACGGCGATGATGACAAAGTCGGGTCGACCAAATTGCAGTAGCCCGGTGACAGATTCGAAGATCGACGTCCCATAATCTGCTTGCAGCGTTGCGGCGCGCTCTGGGTTGCGAACTACGGCTCCCAACAGTTCAAACTTCTCGGGCATCAACTGCCCCAAACGAATATAAAACTCGCTACGCCAACCTCCACCTACAACTGCATATGTAGTCATGCGGGGTAGGTATCGATTAGTTGAGCGTGTTGAAGAAGAAGTCCAGTGTGCGCTCCCATGAGAGCGCGGCGGCTACGGGTTCAAAAACTTCAGACCGATCATCGTTAAAGAACGCATGCTGAGTGCCAGCATAATCAAAGGCGGTGGCGACTCCACCAGCACCTTGAATTTCGCGCAGCGCTTCTTGAATCCCAGATGCGGCCGATGTGCCATCCCCTTCAGCACAATGAATCAGCGCGTGCTTGCCACGGTAATTGGCCCACACGGGAGCGTGCCGCTCCCACGAGGCACCCGGGTAGAAACCGACCGTTGCCAAGATTTTTGGAGAGAGGGTCCCGCTCACAATTGCCAGAGATCCCCCCATGCAGAATCCGACCACTCCAACATGTTCTGTAGAAGTTTCAGGGAGTGAAATGAGGTAGTTCGCCGCGTTAACAATCTCAGTACCAGCGAGATCTAACTTCAACTCCATCATCAATTTCTTGGCGGTATCGGGTTCCGCGGCCGCTTGGCCGTGATAAAGATCTGGTGCAAAGGCAACAAAGCCTGCCGCTGCAAAGCGATCCACTACATCTTTGATATGACCAACAAGTCCCCACCACTCTTGAATCACAATGACTGCTGGGCCGCTCTCAGTTTCCGGAAGAGCTAGGTAGCCTTCACCAGTCACTCCATCATGGGTATAGGTGAGATGCATGCCCATAGAAATTACTTCTCCTTGCGACGCGTGCGTCGACCGACGGTTAGCCCCACGCCAAAGCCAATGAGCAGGAGTGTTATCACGATTACCAGAGTGACACCAGGGCTGTGGTCGTCTCCACCCATATCTGAGATCCGTGGACGGCCATCATGTGCCTCATCCGCCCATGCCATAGAAGTAGAAAGCAGAAGCTGAGTAAGAACGACTGCGGTCAGTACTCGGGCTTTCACAAAGTCCTCCTAGGGGGCGATGTCACTAGTCTAACTACTGCCGCATCGTCCTGGGTAAATAGTCAAGGATGTCTGAAGAGGTGATTGGCGATAAATCTTCTGCTGCTGCTCTTCCCGCCAGCGCATGCGCACTAATCGCCTTAAAGACAGCTGTGACCACTTCGCTAAAGTTCTCCGGCTTCCAGGATGCCAGCATTGAACCGATGAGCCCGGCGAGGACATCTCCGGTACCAGCCGTTGCCAACTCTGGTCCAGCTAACTCATCGACCGCGACTAGCCCTTCAGGTGAGGCAACCACCGTGTGATAGCCCTTGAGTACCACCACGCAATTGAGTTCGGCTGCCATCTCCAACGCGCTCTCCTCGCGTCCAGCATCGCCTTCCCCGATGACAAATCCCAACTTTCGCGCTTCTCCCTCATGAGGAGTGATCACAACAAAATCGGCCGAAATGGTTTTCGCCAAGCCCATCGCGACAGAATCTAAGACCGCATATTTTGTATGGGGTATCGCGAACCTGCGCCCTATCTTGGGGGATCCGGGACCAATAACCCATGCATCGACCTTGATATCACTAACTGAAGATCGCACCACTACATCTGGATAGGCAGAGAGAATTAGTCCACGAGTTAGTTTGTCTTGATAAATAAAATTGATATATCCGGAGCCGCCGCGGCGCGCTCCACCAACTGATAAGACTGCTGCTCCTGAATATTCTGGGCTGCCAGCCAGGATCGCCACGGTTCCATGCGAATACTTATGGGCTTGTTTTGGTAACTTCCGCAAGAAGCTCTTCTTCACAGGTTTCATTATGCTCTTGCTCTGCCTGCTAGGGGAAGTGGGGCGCTATTCGATGAGCTTTAACGCTCAAATTAGTGGTGGTGTGAGCCATCCTCTGCGACGACTTCACCTTGAACACCAAAGACGTAGTAGACGGCAAGCACTAAGCAAATAAAGAAAGCGACCAAGGGGTAGATCAAGGCAACGACAGAGGCGACGACGTAAGCGAAGATACCGATGTAACCCTTACGAAGCAGTGATTTGAGAGTCACGCCAGTCGCATTTGAAGATAGGTGTTCGTGTCCCATCAAGTGACTGATAGTTATCAAGTAAGTAGCCGATACATAAACCCAATTGAGACAGTAAATACCGATCGCCCACTTCGCATTGGAGCCTTGGTTGTACCAGATTGCCGCTAAAGACGTCGTAAACGGAATTGAAACGATGCCAATAAGAAGTGCAAGATTGATAAAGAGAAGTTCGCGATCGGCCATTACTACTCGATCGAGAATGGAGTGGTGGTTCACCCAGCAGATCCCGATAGAGAGAAAACTGATTACGTAAGCGAGGTATGAGGGCCATTGATGTCCAAGGGCGCTACTTAAGCTTCCTGCCCCCACTTCGGGAACTTTTAGATT
>CAIWWH010000028.1 GCA_903916385.1 uncultured Actinomycetes bacterium | reverse complement strand
GGTTTGTAAAAATTAAGAGAGGTGCTTGCGACTGCGCCACTCTTTAAATATCTCCCAGCCGAGCGGGATGATCGTGACGCCCGCAATTACAAAGATGATATCGGTGAGATATTTGGAAATAGTGTTTGCGAAGGTATTACCGGCTACATAAGCGCCCCAGATGAGAACCTGGGTCCAAATAATTGCGCCAACGACATTCCAGAATGCGAAGGTCTTGAAAGGAACTCGGATTATTCCTGAAAGCGGGTTGATCAGGCCACGGATAACCGGAATGAATCGACCGAGGACAATCGCGCGACCACGTCCATATTTTGTAATGTACTTCTCGGCCGACTTGATCTTGCCAGGATCGAAGAATTTTGAGTTAGGTCTGCTAAATATCTTGATTCCGTAGTGCCAGCCCAGCCAGTGGCCAAATTGTGAGCCGATGATTGCTGAAAGTGGCGCGCCAACCGCCACCAGTCCAATATTGAGGTGGTGGCCATGCGTGCTACCGATGCCAGCAGCAAATAGCCCAGCCGTGATGAGCAAGGTATCCCCGGGTAGGCCAATGATCAGCGGAAGACCAGTCTCCAGAGCGAGAACGGCGAAGATGATGGCCAACGAATAGTTGGAGTTGAGGGCTGAGGTGACGCTTATGAAGCTCATAGAGCGCTAAGGATAGCGATTTCTTCACGGAAACCTGTCATACACCTTATATATATGTGTAACCTTTCAACCCTTAGACCAGTCGCGACCTGCGCCTATCGACTCAATGAGGAGTGCATCAAGTGTCTACACCCGTACAAGTCACAGGTACCAACCTAATTTACGTATTTATTGTTCTTGGAGTTTCCCTGCTCGCTCTCGCTATCGCCTACGGGCTACGTGCTCAGGTGTTGGCACAGTCTGATGGAACCGAGAAGATGAAGGAGATCGCCGCCGCGGTTCAGGAGGGTGCAGCTGCCTATCTCAATCGCCAATTCAGGACTCTCTCAGTCTTTGTTGCAATTGTCTTTGTTCTACTCTTCGCACTTCCTGGCCATACCGATATTCGCATCGGCCGCTCTATTTTCTTCCTACTGGGCGCGCTCTTTAGCGCGATTGTGGGATATAACGGGATGTGGCTGGCGGTACGCGCCAACGTTCGCGTGGCAGAGGCTGCCCGACAGAATTCAGCACAGAATGCCGTCAAAATCGCCTTTCGGACCGGTGGAGTCGTTGGAATGACGACTGTTGGTCTAGGCCTCCTTGGTGCATCTCTTGTTGTGATTATCTATCGTGAAAACGCTCCATCTGTTCTTGAAGGCTTCGGCTTCGGCGCAGCAATGCTCGCGATGTTTATGCGCGTAGGTGGCGGAATCTTCACAAAGGCTGCTGATGTTGGAGCTGATCTCGTAGGCAAGGTAGAACAGAATATTCCAGAGGATGACCCACGTAACGCTGCAACAATCGCAGATAACGTAGGTGATAACGTCGGTGACTGTGCCGGTATGGCTGCAGATCTCTTTGAGTCATATGCAGTGACCTTGGTTGCAGCGTTAATTCTCGGTAAAGCAGGATTTGGTGATGCAGGTTTGATCTATCCGCTGATTGTCCCAGCTATCGGAATCGTCACAGCAATCATTGGCGTATTTATTACGCGTCTGCGTAGTACTGATCGCTCGGCAATGCAGGCTATTAATCGCTCCTTCTTCTACTCAGCGATTATCTCCGCGGTACTAGTTGGTTTTGCAACATTTACATATCTACCCGGGTCCATGAAGTTGCTGACGGGTCTAGATCCCGCTCACACTCCTGGCAATGTAAATCCACGCATTCTGACATTTGGCGCTGTTCTTATCGGTATCGCGCTCGCTGCTGCTATCCAACTCCTAACAGGCTTCTTTACTGAGATTGGTCGTCGTCCAGTAAATGATGTTGCTGCATCTTCGGACACTGGTGCTGCAACCGTGCTGCTTGCCGGTATCGCAGTAGGTCTTGAATCAGCGGTGTATTCCGCACTCTTAATTGCAGCAGCCGTCTTTGGAGCATTTGTTCTAGGACACGGATCTATTGTTCTCAGCCTCTTTGCAATCGCGCTGGCTGGAACAGGATTACTGACAACTGTAGGCGTCATTGTTGCAATGGATACATTCGGTCCCATCTCAGATAATGCCCAAGGCATCGCCGAAATGTCCGGAGATGTTCACGGTGAAGGTGCACAAATTCTTACCCAGCTCGATGCGGTTGGAAATACCACCAAGGCAATCACCAAGGGCATCGCAATTGCTACAGCAGTACTCGCAGCGACTGCACTCTTTGGCGCCTTCACAAATGCAATTCTGAAGGCGGTAAGTGATGCCGGTAAGGTCGCGACTGATCTCAACCTACAATTCCAAGGCATTCTCGATATTGCTAATCCACGTAACTTAGTCGGATTGATTATCGGTGCTGCGGTTGTATTCCTATTCTCTGGACTTGCTATCAACGCTGTTTCTCGTGCCGCAGGTGCGGTTGTAGTTGAAGTTCGCGAGCAGTTCCGCCTCCACCCTGGAATCATGGATGGTAGCGAGAAGCCGGAGTATGGCCGAGTCGTTGATATCTGTACTCGTGACTCACTCCGCGAACTCGTCGCTCCCGGCCTCTTGGCTGTTATGGCTCCTATCGCCGTTGGTTTCGGATTAGGCGTCGGCGCCCTTGGCGCCTATCTAGCAGGTTCAATCGGAACTGGAACTTTGATGGCAGTCTTCCTCGCCAACTCGGGCGGCGCTTGGGACAACGCGAAGAAGATGGTTGAAGATGGACACCATGGCGGTAAGGGCTCTGATGCGCACCATGCCACTATCGTTGGAGACACCGTCGGAGATCCATTTAAAGACACCGCTGGCCCAGCAATCAACCCGCTCCTTAAAGTTATGAATTTGGTCGCGCTCTTGATTACTCCTGCGATTGTCTCCTTCTCTTTAGGCAATCACAAGGTTGAAAGTGCTTTGATAGCCTTCGTTGCGGTTCTTGTTATCATCTACGCTCTCGTGCGTAGCAGGAGAGCATCGACTGTCATCGCTTAGGACTCTAAGCGCCTACATTCCTTTTAGGAGTTAACAAGTTGGGTATCAAGCTAGTCATCGTGGAATCTCCTGCAAAGGCGCGCAAGATCGGCGCCTTTCTGGGGGATGAATATGTCGTTGAGGCCTCAGTCGGCCACATCCGCGATTTACCACAACGCGCAGCTGATATCCCTGCCGAGTACAAGAAGGTTGCCTGGGCTAAAGAGGGCGTAAATATTGAGGAGGACTTTGCTCCTCTCTATGTAATCAATCCAGATAAGCGTGCGAAAGTAAATGAGTTAAAGGCGTTGATGAAGGGCGCGGACGAACTCATTCTGGCGACCGATGAGGACCGCGAGGGTGAAGCGATTGCCTGGCACCTCATCGAAGTTCTGCGTCCAAAGATTCCAATCAGCCGAATGGTCTTCCATGAAATTACCAAGGAGGCTATTCAAGAGGCCGCTCACAACACTCGCGAGCTCGATTATCGACTTGTTGATGCACAAGAGACCCGTCGTGTACTCGATCGCCTCTACGGGTATCGCTTATCCCCGGTGCTTTGGAAGAAAGTTATGCCACGCATTAGCGCGGGTCGTGTGCAGTCAGTGGCAACACGGCTGATTGTCGAACGTGAACGTGAACGCATGGCGTTCGTCTCCTCCTCGTGGTGGGATCTGAAGGCGGAGACCGAACAGAATTTCATAGCGCGTCTCATTACACTTGATGGAAAGCGCGTCGCAACAACAAATGATTTTGATGAGAACGGCGGCCTTAAAGAGAAGTCAGCGAACAACATCCTTCTTCTTGACGAGGCTGCAGCTAACGAGTTAAGGCAAGGCCTCCAGGGTACAAAACTCACGGTGAAGAGCACTGAAGAGTCGCCACGAACTGAGCGACCGAAGGCGCCTTTCACGACATCGACCATGCAACAAGATGCAGGATCGCGTCTGGGATGGGGCGCTCAGTTAACGATGCGTGTTGCGCAACGTCTGTACGAAAATGGTTACATCACCTACATGCGTACCGACTCCGTCACACTTTCGCAATCTGCAATTAGCTCGGCACGTGCGCAAGCGACTGCTTTGTATGGCAAGGAGTACATCCCAGCCTCTCCCCGTCTCTATGAAGGCAAGACCAAAAATGCCCAAGAGGCTCACGAAGCAATTCGCCCTGCCGGAGATGTATTTAAAACGCCTGGGGAGCTCGCCCCAGAGTTGAGCCGAGATGAGTTTGCTCTTTACGATCTGATTTGGAAGCGCACCATCGCCTCGCAGATGGCCGACGCCAAGAAGATGCAGATGCGCGTCGACTTTGATGTGAGTACAAAAGTAGGCGGGCAAGCGAGTTTTCGCGCTAATGGCTCGGTATTAACCTTCCCCGGTTTTCTCGCGGCGTACGAAGATATTCAAGAAGAAGGTTCTCCAGAAGGCGACGATGATTCAAAGCGCCTGCCTCCAATGAGCGTCGGAGATGCAATCGGCGTCACTCAATACACATGCGAGGGGCACGAGACCAAACCACCTGCTCGTTACACCGAACCGACTCTGGTGAAGAAATTGGAAGAGCTTGGGATCGGTCGCCCATCAACCTTCGCATCGATCATCAGCACCATTCAAGATCGAGGTTATGTTGCCAAACGTGGGCGAGCACTCGTACCTACCTTCTTGGCATTTAGCGTTACAGGATTGCTTGAGCAGCACTTCTCAAAGTTGGTGGATTATGAATTCACTGCCTCGATGGAAGAGGACCTCGACAAGATTGCAAATGGTGAAGCGGACCGCGTGGAATGGCTGACACGCTTCTTCTATGGACATGATGATGTACCGGGACTCGAGGCGCTCGCTTCAGATCTCGGAGCTATCGACGCCCAACAGATAAATACTATGAAGATGGGTCAAGATATTGAGATCCGCGTAGGTCGATTTGGCGCTTACATTCAGCAGGGTGAAGGTGATGCACGCAAGTTCGCCAATATTCCTGAAAATATGGCGCCTGATGAACTCACCCTTCCTGTAGCAATCGAACTATTAGCAAAACCATCAGGAGAGCGTGAATTAGGTGTTGAACCCGAGACAGGTTTGCCGCTGGTCGCGAAATCAGGCCGCTATGGTCCCTATGTCACCCAGATACTTCCTGAACCCGAGTTAGTTGTTGATAAGAAGACAGGCGAGCTAAAGAAGCCGCGGAAGAAGAAGGATGATCTGAAGCCAAAGACCGCATCGCTTCTCTCGACCATGTCACTCGACACGATCACACTTGAAGACGCCCTTAAATTGATGTCATTACCCAGGGTCCTCGGTGAGTACGAGGGTGAGACGATCACCGTTCAAAATGGCCGCTATGGACCGTACCTAACTAAAGGTGCTGACTCACGAACTCTGACCTCCGAAGATCAACTCTTCTCGATAACCTTGGATGAAGCGATTGCAATTTATAAGGAGCCGAAGGTGCGCCGCCGCGGAGTGGCCAAGCCTCCGCTCAAAGATTTGGGAGTAGATCCAGCGTCTCAACGCCCTGTTCTTGTAAAGGATGGGCGCTTCGGGCTCTATGTAACCGATGGTGAGACCAATGCAACCTTGCGGCGCGGGGATACTGTTGAATTTCTCACCCTGGAGCGTGGCATGGAGCTGTTAGCCGGTCGTCGCGCGTGGGAGGCGGAGAATGGTGGGGCTACTCGCGTAAAGAAGAAGACCACTCGTGCCAAGAAGAGCGCGCCCAGCCTAACAGCGAAGGTCGTTAAAGCGACCGGAGCTCCTAAAACTAAGAAGAAAGCTGCCTCAGGCAAGGGCAAAGCCATAACAGGCGCCAGCCTCTAGGCTTAACTCATGTCTCAGGCGCTGCCTTACCCCTCCGCCCCCGCGCAATCTGAATCGCGCAGCGTCCTTGCGATTCCCGCCTTCCGCAAGCTCTGGAAGAGCATGGCTTTTTCCTCCTTCGGCGACTGGCTCGGCTTACTAGCCTCAACCGCGCTCGCTCAGGAGCTCGCAGGCGGCAACTACCGCAAAGCCAACTTTGCTATCGCCGGAGTCTTCATTGTTCGACTTCTACCCGCCGTTCTCCTGGGTCCTCTTGCAGGTGTAATTGCGGACCGCTTTGATCGCCGCCGCCTGATGATCATTTGTGATGTGCTCCGGTTCGGCTTCTATTTATCCATTCCACTTATTCACAATTACATCTGGCTCTACACGGCGACCGTCATCGTCGAAGCAGTCACCCTCTTCTGGTCCCCGGCGAAAGAGGCTTCCGTTCCCAATCTGGTGCCTAAAGAGAAACTCGAATCGGCAAATCAGATGACCTTGCTGGCCAGCTACGGCAGCGCCCCTTTCGCAGCTATCTTCTTCACCTTCCTCGCTTTGATTGCAAAAACATTCACTTCAAGCCCAAATCCTCGCTTTAACTCCCCTGCAGATTTAGCGCTCTATATTGATGCAATCTCTTTCTTGTATACAGCTTGGATTGTCTTTCAATTACAGAGCATTCCGCGGGGGGCCGCCTCTAAGAGTGCGGTCAACGATAATTTAGGTAAATCGCTCTACAACGGATTTAAGTTTGTCTCGCAATCAAAGGTCGTGAGTGGACTCATCCTTGGAATGCTTGGTGCATTCTTCGCTGCAGGCGCCGTCTTTGGTCTCGCTCGAACCTTTGCAGGTGATCTGAACGCAGGCGACTCTGCATACGGAATTCTCTTCGCCGCCGTATTCGCAGGCATTGGTCTTGGCGCATGGTTGGGACCCAAGATATTTGGACAATTTTCTAGGCGGCGCATCTTTGGTGTTTCGCTCACCGTGTCTTCTATGTTCTTAGCCATTCTTGCGCTCTGCACGAATATCGTTCTAGCGATCTTGATGACAATCTTTGTTGGAGCCTTTGCAGGACTCTCGCTGGTTACTGGTCAAACTTTGCTTGGAATGGAAGTTGATGATGATGTGCGAGGTCGCACATTTGCCTTCGTCCAATCTCTTATTCGGATCTCGCTGATTTTGGTCTTGGCAATTGCGCCAATCATCGCCGCATCAATCGGACGCCACGAGTTCACGATTGATAATGTGCATTTCCATTACAGCGGAGCGGAATTCACCTTATTTGGCGCCGGTTTAATTGGTCTTGTCGTAGGTATCTTCTCGTACAAGCGGATGAAGGATCGCCCCAATGTCTCTTTCTTTTCGGACATCGTCGCTGCCTTTCGTGGAGAACTTGGAGGAATCACGGGTCACTCCCATAAAGGAATCTTCATCGCCTTCGAAGGCGGAGAAGGTTCTGGGAAATCAACGCAAGTAGAATTGCTTCGAAAGTACCTCACGGAAATTGATGAAACGGTCTTGGTCACCCGCGAACCGGGAGGAACTCTGCTTGGCAAAGAACTCCGCCAGATTCTTCTCGACCCTGAAACGGGGGCGATCTCTCCGCGCGCAGAAGCCTTGCTTTATGCAGCCGATCGAGCCAATCATGTTTACGCCGTAATACAGCCTGCACTGGGTCGGGGTGAAATAGTGATCACCGATCGTTACTTAGATTCTTCGATCGCCTATCAAGGCGCCGGGCGAGTCTTGCAACCCAATGAGGTGGCCCGCATCTCGCGCTGGGCGACCGAAAACTTAACTCCAAATCTGACATTCATCTTAGATCTCCCTGCCGAAGTAGGATTAAGCAGATTAGAGAGCATTGATCGCCTAGAGCAGGAGCCGTTGGCATTTCATGAGCGGGTACGCCGCGAGTTCTTAAATCTCGCCAACGTCGATCCAGAGCGCTACTTCGTAGTGGATGCCACCCAAGAAGTCGGTGCTATCGCAAAGCAGATTCAAGAGCGAGTGTCGACAATCGCTCAACTCAAAATCAATGGCGAAAAATCCAAGAAGTAGATATGGGCGTCTTTGATTCATTAGTTGATCAGGATGAGACTGTTGCGATGCTCAAAGAGGCGACTATCGCCGCTAAAGATAGCTCCGATGAATCGCAGAATATGGTGCATGCCTGGCTCTTTACGGGACCTCCAGGATCAGGCCGAAGTAATACCGCTCTCGCCTTTGCAGCCGCGCTTATCTGTCCAGACTCAGGGTGCAACAACTGCATCAACTGCACGACCGCACTGCGTGGGACCCATGCGGATGTCGAGTTAATGAAGACAGAGGGCCTTTCCATTAAAATTGATGAGGTCCGCGATTTAATAACTCGAGCCTCGTGGACCCCATCTGTGGCGCAGTATCGCGTCGTT
>CAIWWH010000027.1 GCA_903916385.1 uncultured Actinomycetes bacterium | reverse complement strand
TGGAGCAATTACGCGATCTAACAAATAACTAAGGTGAGTCTGTTCTAGTTCATATGAAAAGGCGTCCTGAAAGATTTCTTGGCAGCGCGATAAGAAGAGCTCGACAACTTCAAGGGGTCCGTTAACTCCTGGAAAACGTTGTGTGATGTGTCGAGACATGTGTCTCTCATGTCGCGGGACATATGTCTCGACACATCACAGTGGTGGGCAGTGAGGGTTTCGAACCCCCGACATCTTCGGTGTAAACGAAGCGCTCTACCGCTGAGCTAACCGCCCGGTATTGAGTGCCCCACTGTACCTGAGTAAGTGGGGCAGACCAAAAATACCCTGTAAAAGCGTTATTTCTTACAGGGCAGCGAGCGCAGTCTTGTAATCACCGATGTTACGGGCATCGCCCATGCCATTGATTACCTGCCAACTGATGTTTCCTTCTTTATTGATGATGAAAGTGCCACGGAAGGCGCAACCTGCAGCCTCGTTGAAGACCCCATATGCCTGTGCGACCGCGCCATGCGGCCAGAAGTCAGAGAGCACTGGGAAGTTGTAGTTCTCTTGGGCGGCGAAGACCTTCTGCGTAAACATTGAGTCACACGAGATCGCAAGGAGTTCAGCGTTCTCGTTCTGGAATGAGGAGAGATCATCGCGCAGTGCGCAGAGCTCGCCAGTACAGGTGCCTGTGAATGCGAATGGGATGAAGACGATGACCACGTTCTTCTTCCCTTTGAAGGACGAGAGGGTGACCTCTTCGCCGAATTGATTCTTAAGGGTGAAGTCTGGTGCTGCTTGGCCGATTGTTAAAGACATTTCTCTGCTTCCTACCGTTTGGCACTCTTTCGCGCGACTAGTTTGGTTGCGGTCCAGTTGGGTGCGGCTAAAAATGAGACTGTTTGGGTGAGACCAGCGGTTGGAGCGGCATCTTGGATATCACTCGGCTCCACATGGCCTGCGATGCCAACTTTAGGGGTTAAGAGCCAGATCGGCCCGTTTTCGCTGAGGTAGGTGAGGGCATCAACCAAGTCATCGACGAGATCTCCATCACCCTCTCGCCACCAGAGAATTACCGCATCGACCACCTCGTCTACGTGGCCCGTCAAAAGGGTGGTTCCGGTCCTTGCCTCTACGGCAAGGCGCAACTGAGAGTCGCAGTCATCATCCGACCCGACCTCAAGTATCAACTCCCCGGGCATCAATCCGAGACGCTCAACACTCGCCGCTAACCCCTGTGGGGAGTTCACCCTAACCTCCGGCCTTCCTTAGATCGGTGCCGCCCATCCTCGGGCGCTCGCCTCATCGGGGCGAGTAGGAGTAGTCCACTCAACTTCTGGCGTGAGCGCAAGCCTTTTGATGTGAATAAACTCCTCCCATGAGCGAAGCGAGCGGATTCAACCAATTCATCGATACCCCAAATAACTTGATCGACCAGCTGGTGGATTTGGATCCCCAAGAGACCGCCGAATG
Organism: uncultured Actinomycetes bacterium; assembly: GCA_903916385.1. Classification (GTDB taxonomy): domain Bacteria; phylum Actinomycetota; class Actinomycetes; order Nanopelagicales; family Nanopelagicaceae; genus PALSA-747. The sequence continues at coordinate 11,575 of CAIWWH010000027.1, read as the reverse complement.
GAAGGCCTCGCTCGACTCCCTGCTGCAGGCCGCTGGACCAACTCGCGCTCGCTACATCATGCTCTCGCTTTTACAGCACGCCCAAGACAATAAGTTGGGGGTCGGCGCACTTCGCACTACCGATTACATCAACACGATCCCAACTAATCGCGAACCTGAATTCCCTGGCGATGAGGCGCTTGAGCGTCGCATCCGTGCCATCGTTCGTTGGAACGCCGCAATCATGGTGCACCGCGCACAGCGCCCTGGCGTTGGAGTTGGTGGGCATATTTCAACTTTCGCATCATCGGCATCGCTTTACGAAGTTGGTTTTAACCACTTCTTCCGCGGCCAAGATCATGCTGGAGGCGGAGATCAGATCTTCTTCCAAGGACATGCCAGCCCCGGTATGTATGCCCGGGCTTTTGTTGAGGGACGCCTAACGGAACATCAGATGGATGGCTTTCGCCAAGAACTTTCACACTCTGGCGGCGGACTTTCTTCTTATCCGCACCCGCGCCTAATGCCTGACTTTTGGCAGTTCCCTACAGTTTCGATGGGTCTGGGTCCTATCAATGCGATTTATCAAGCGCGCTTCAATCGCTACCTACATGGTCGCGGCATCAAAGACACCTCAGATCAAAATGTCTGGGCCTTCTTGGGCGATGGTGAGTGCGATGAGCCAGAGACGTTAGGTGCAATCAGTCTCGCTGCACGCGAAGGACTCGATAACCTCAACTTTGTCATCAACTGCAACTTGCAGCGCCTCGATGGTCCTGTTCGTGGTAACGGCAAGATCATTCAAGAGCTCGAATCAATCTTCCGCGGCGCCGGCTGGAATGTCATCAAGGTTGTGTGGGGTCGCGAGTGGGATGAACTCCTACAGAACGATCGCGAAGGTGCACTCGTTGATCTGATGAACCGCACCACCGATGGTGATTACCAAACCTTTAAAGCTGAAAGTGGCGCATATGTTCGCGAACACTTCTTCGGTCGCGATCCGCGCACTGCGGCGCTTGTTGCCGACTGGAGCGATGAGAAGATCTGGGGTCTTAAGCGCGGAGGCCACGATTACCGCAAACTCTTCGCCGCATATAAGGCTGCGACAGAGCGCAATGGTAAGCCAACAGTAATTTTGGCGAAGACGATCAAGGGCTGGACTCTTGGTTCGCACTTCGAAGCACGTAACTCAACGCACCAGATGAAGAAGATGACTCACGAGGATCTCATTCAGTTCCGCGATACTCTTCACATTCCTCTTCCAGATTCTGCAATCGATGCCAAGTTGCCTGCGTACTACCACCCTGGTGTTGAGTCCGAGGAGTACAAGTACATGATGGAACGTCGCCGTGAACTCGGTGGATCCGTCCCATCTCGGCGCAAGATCTCAAAGCCACTTCCACAGCCTGCTGACTCAACATATGAATCCGTCAAGCGGGGATCGGGTCAGCAAGAGGTCGCTACAACAATGGCATTCGTTCGCCTTTTGAAGGATCTTGTGAAGGATCCAGAAATTGGTAAGCGCTTTGTACCGATCATCCCTGACGAGGCGCGTACCTTTGGAATGGATAGCCTCTTCCCCACTCTCAAGATTTACTCTCCACTCGGGCAGACATATGCATCCGTAGACCGAGAGTTGATGTTGTCCTATAAGGAGTCAACGTCCGGAGTCATCCTGCATGAAGGTATCAATGAGGCAGGCTCGACCGCTTCATTTACGGCAGTGGGATCTTCGTACTCCACGCACGATGAACCAATGATTCCTATCTATATCTTCTACTCAATGTTTGGCTTCCAGCGCACCGGTGATGCCTTCTGGGCTGCCGCCGATCAGCTCTGCCGTGGCTTCGTCCTTGGAGCAACCGCAGGTCGCACAACGTTGAATGGCGAAGGTTTGCAGCACGAAGATGGTCACTCACTTCTTCTCGCATCAACTAACCCAGCGGTAGTTGCTTATGACCCTGCATTTGGTTACGAAGTCGGACATATCGTGAAGGATGGTCTGCGCCGTATGTATGGCGAAGATAGCGAGAACGTCTACTACTACCTCACCGTCTATAACGAGCCTTATATGCAACCAGCAGAGCCTGAGAACTTAGATGTCGAAGGTCTGCTCAAGGGTATGTACCTCTACTCCCCTGCTACCAAGAAGGGCAAGAACGAGGTCAACATTCTGGCTTCCGGAGTTGCACTTAACTGGGCGCTTAAGGCACAACAACTCTTGATCGATGATTGGGGTATCAGCGCCGACGTCTGGTCCGTGACTTCGTGGAATGAGTTACGTCGCGACGGCTTACAAACCGATCGCCACAATCTGCTCAACCCTCACGATCAGAAGGTCGCCTATGTAACCAAGAAGCTCAAGGTATTTGACGCACCTGTCATTGCGGTAAGCGACTTCATGCGCGCTGTACAGGATCAGATCGCACCATGGGTTCCACAGGACTTCTACTCTCTGGGTACCGATGGCTTTGGTCTGTCGGATACTCGCGGTGCTCTCCGTCGCCACTTCAAGGTCGATGCCGAATCAATCGTCGTTGCAACCCTCGCTCAACTCGCCAAGAATGGTGAGATCAAGTCGAAGGTCGTTAAAGAGGCAATTGATAAGTATCAGATTGAAGATGTGACTGCTGCAGATGCAGGTAACACCGAAGGTTCTGGCTGATCCTTAAACTCGAGTAACTTCTTGCGACCCTAGCTTTTTAAATAGCGAGAAGGAGAGCATCAGCGCACCGGGAATCATCAGGCCGTAGGTGATTGAAGTTGCCTGGATGAGCCATGAGATCACAATCTTGACCAAGAAGGTTAGGACTGCAAGCGCTAACCCTATTTGAGCGACAACCACTCCACCTGGGAAGCTGGAGCGTTGGCTCGCAAGCTGAGTAAGCACTCCAGCGAAGAATGAGCCGCAGAGACCGCCGATAAAGAAACCTAGAATCTCGCAGGTAAAAGCGATTCCAAAATTGTGGCTCGCAAAGTACTTTGCGGCGAGCAAGAAGACGATGAAGCCGCTACCACCGATGCGCGATGAGACGCGGATCCAGTAGGTCTCGGGGCGCTCCGGAGTAGGCAACTTATTGAAGCCCAACCGACCAATGGTCATGCCGAGAATGAAGGCAAGGTAGGGAACGATACTTAGGGTTGTGCTCGCTTTAATCTCTTGGTGCGATGACAAGGTAACCCAGTCATTAGAGGAGAACTCGACCATCACGGCGCAGACATAGGCAATTGCGATGTAGCGATCCTTAGTCAGCATCGACCAGGTATCAATAACGCGTACCCGTTCATTCTCGGTGTACTCCGTAGAACCTTCTATCAAAAATGGTCGCATCTTCACGATAGAGATCATCGTGCCGAGCCAGAGCAGAGCCATCAGCACATCAATATGCCAGGCCAGAGAAACATGCGATGTAACAGCGATGGAGATCACTGTTGTGATTAAGGTTCCAAGGCTCCACGCGCCATGCAGGCGCGGAATATTTTTCTCGCCACTTAGTAACTGGCGCTTGAGTGCTTGGTGATGCACAGCGATGTTGTAAGAGTTGAAACCGGCAGCCAGCAGGATGTTGGCGAGAACGAAGATCCACGGAGTATGAATATGCGGAATGAGCGCGATCGGGCCATAAGTAAAAGTTCCCGTAACGACCAGTACGCGACCCACGCCATAGCGGTGAGTCAACTGACCGACGAACATAAATGCAATGACGGCACCGATGGCGCCTAGGCTAATCAATACGCCGTAGTCGCCATTGTTGACATTGAGGTTATGTTTGATATCTGGGGTACGCGATGCGAGACAGAGGACAGCAACTCCAAAATAAAAAAATAGAAGACTGAGGTTCAGCCTTTCACGTGAGCTGACGATCAGAGTCAAAAGAGTGCGCTCGCTAACTGTTGTCGTGCCTTAATGAGGGTGGGATCTGCAGGATCTACTAACGCGAATAACCCTACAAGATGCTCGCGCAATTCCTTACGCTCATCCCCCGCAGTGCGTTTGATGGCGGAGATCAAGCGGTCAAAGGAGGCCGCAAAGTCTCCTTGCCCAATCTCACAATCAGCCGCTTGGCGCAAGAGCACAAGATCGTCGGGGTTTTCATTCGCCCGTCGAATCACATCGGCACTATCTAGCCCATTGATCCGGATGAGCAGCTCTACCTGAGCCAAGCCCAGCTGGGCCAAAGGATTCTTAGGTGCGCGATTTAGCCACTCTTGGTACACCATACGCGCGGCTGCGAAATCGCCGTTGTCGAGCGCCTCGAGGGCGCGAATCTCTTCTGGCTCCAACTTCTCTTCTGCACTCGCCTCACCTGCAACTGGAGGGCTACCAAGTCCGCGCTCCGCTGCCAGGCTCAACACCTTGTCGATCACCGCGCGGAGTTGTGGCAGTGTTGGCACCGTTTCAAAGAGAGGGACGATCTGCTCCTGAATAACGGCTAGTGCAAGCGGCACCGTCTGTACTTGTAGTGCTTGGGCAACTTCGGGTTCTTGATCAATATTTACATTGCCAAGCAACCAGCCAGCCCCGGTGGGTTTTGCGGAATCTTCCTGCAACAACTTTCCAAGAGCAGCCATCACTGCTTGAGATTGTGGAGAGCGAGCTGACCAACAGATAAGGATCACGACCTGTTCGTGCGAGGCGGGCAGCACTTCTTGCATCAAGTTCACTTGATTGATCGAGACGCCCGAAAGTTCGGCAGCCACCGCTGGGGTGCGCAGCACGCTTAAATCGAAGGCGGCTCCAAAATTCTTAGGAAGAGAACTCATCGACCACTACCGCTTCCTGTTGATTGGGTGCATTTCTAAATGGCAAGATCGAACGGATGTAATCCTCGGTGGCATAAGTAATTCCCAAATCTTTTCCGGCCTTCTCGCCGAGATACCAGCGATGTTCGAGAATTTCGTGGAACATCTGAGCTGGCTCAACGCGACCACGTAACTCCTCGGGAACCATGTCGATGACGCGATGGTAGGTCTCGGATAACCAGCGACGAGCGCTATCTTCAATCGGAGGCAGGGGCTTCTTCTCACGGCCACGGAAGCGATCGAAGGACGCGAGCAGTCGCTTGGCTTGTAGCTCTTCGGCATGGATCCCCATGAGTTCATACAACCGATTTTGGTGATAACCGGCGGCCACCAACTTTGGCGAGAACTTGAGTGCGCCCTTATCTCCATCGAGGGTGACTTCAACCTCTTCAACGGCAAAGCCCAAGTCCTGAACGGCACGCATCGCCTTTTCGACTGCGTGGCGATCGCTTGGATCCAGAATCTGAGGCTCTTTCAACATCGACCAGAGGCGGCGATAACGAGAAATCACACGATCTGCGGCGCGGATGGGATCCATTCCTGGGTGGAGCAATCCGGCGATAGCCAGATCCTCGAGTTCTGCCGCAACGTTGAACTGTGCGATTTCAAGGTCATGCTCGCGCTGACCGTTACTGAGACCAGGTTGGAACTCGCCGGTTTCAGCATCGACAAGGTAGGCGGCGTATTCGTTGGCATCCTGGCGAAAGAGTGTGTTGGAGAGTGAGCAGTCGCCCCACCAGAAGCCAAGGAGGTGCAGGCGCACCAATAAAAGTGCGAGCGCATTGGCCATGTTGTTGATCTCGTGAGGGGTAACGGTTCCACTCATGATGACGCGATAAGGCAGCGAGAAGGGCAGGTAACGGGTTACAAGGGCAACAGGCAGAGGATTAGCCATGTTATCCATGCGATTTTCTACGATCGCGACTGGCTCCACGCAGGGAGCGTTGCGATTGTTGAGTTCCCGCAAGGTGGCGTACTCGCGGGTGGCGAACTCTTCGACGGTCTCCTTGACCGCGAAGACATCGCGATCACCAGGACCAGTGCGGATCAGGCGGACGATATGGCGCGAGATACCGCGCATGCTGGTCAAACCAGGGTCCTCAGGCCAATCTTCGAGCGGCTTGCGCCAAGGCATCGCTGCGAGCGCGAGCATATCCTCGCTCAATCCTGTGATCCGAAGCTCGCTCATGACCGTATCTTCTCGTATTATCAAACTATGGCGCTCAAGAAACTCAAGATGCCCTTCGGCAATAGGGAGAGCGATTCCTCACACGAGGCCATTCCCCCATTTATGGGTACCCCAGGCGCCCCTGTAGATAGGGGACATCCCTTCTATTTTGGCTTTTTAGCCGCTTCTGGCGCCGTTATCTCCATTACCGTGCTTAAAGCCTTTGCCAGCGCCAGCCAGGTCTTCGTCCTGATCATCATCTCCCTCTTCCTAGCGGCCGGTCTCAATCCCGCAGTCGAATTCTTCCGCCGTCGTGGGCTGCGCCGCCCCTGGGCGGTCGCCACGGTGGTCTTCATCGTCCTGGTAGCTGTAGGAATCTTCGCCGCAGTGATCATTCCACCCGCGGTCACGCAGGTGAACAATCTTGTCAAGAATGCACCAAAAATTTTGCAAGATTTAAAGTCCAACACCTACATCGGCAATCTCAATAAACATTACGGAATCATCGACTCCTTGCAGACCAAGCTCAACGCCTCGCTTCATGATGGCAAATATGTCATCTCAGCATTTGGCGGAGTTATTGGCGTTGGTAAGGCGGTTCTCTCTGGAGCTATCGCCGCACTCACAGTTCTTATCTTGACTCTCTACTTCCTGGCCTCTTTCCCCACCGTCACCAGCGTCGCTTATCGTTTTGTGCCGGCTTCCCGCCGTGACAGAGTCTCAAAGATTTCAGATGCGATCATTCTGCGCATCGGTGGCTTCGTCGGAGGTCAGGCGACAGTCGCCTTTATCGCCTCGATGTTCGGATTGATTCTGGCACTCTCACTCGGGCTGCCATATCCATCAGCAATTGCGGTACTCATTTTTATCTGTGGTGCGATTCCACTTATCGGCCATATTCTCGGGATCGTTCTCGTTACTTTAATAGCCCTGAGCAAATCTCCTGCTGACGCCATCATCACACTACTTGTGTACGTGGTTTACATTCAGATCGAAAATTATCTGATCATGCCACGCATCATGCGTAAATCACTCTCGATTCCCGGCGTCGTAACAATTATTGCGGCGTTAGTTGGAGTTAGTCTCTTGGGAATCGTGGGTGGAATATTGGCTGTACCGATTGCCGCGGCCGTGCTCCTTATTATTGATGAAGTAGTCTTCCCGAAAGCCGATAACTCTTAGATTTCAGTCGGTAGCGGAAGTCTGCTCGGCGCAATCTGCTCAGTAATCTTGCTCAAAATCAGATGGACGAAGGGCTCTCCTACCCAAAGATGCTTCGCTCCATCAACGGGCACAAGCGTGAGGCGAGGAAAATCTTTGAAGCGTTCGATCGCTTGGGTTGGATTTAAATATTCATCATGCTCCGGAACATAGGCAACGACGGGACGCGTATCGGCCTGCCAGAAGGCGAGGTCGGCATCCTGAGTGCGCTGCATTGGAGGACTAAGCAGGATCAGCCCCTCAATTCGCGGGTCCTTGGCATACCGAAGCGCTAGATCAGTACCAAAGGACCAACCCACCACCCAGAGTTTGCCGACCGCTAGTTCATCGAAGCAGAAATTGATGGCCGCCTCGACATCCAACTTTTCAGACTCACCGTTATCGAAGGTGCCCTCGGAGGTGCCGGCCTCACTCGAAGTTCCGCGGGTGTTAAACCGAATAATCTGAATCCCGGCCATCGCGGGCAGGCGATTGGCAGCCTTCTTGTATATGTGACTATCCATCATCCCGCCTCCTGCAGGGTTGGGATGAAGGCAGAGCAGAGATCCAGTGAGCTCACCAATGGGAGTTGAAACTTCGCCGATTAACTTAAGTCCATCTGCCGTGACGAAGGTGATGGGACGGCGACTCGCTGGAAGAACGGTGCTGGGTCGAATTAGCTCACTCACGAAAGGAGTTTACCCTTACCCCATGAACCAAGAGATCATCAGTTATGCCCCCGCGACTGGCGAGGAAGTAGGTCGCTACCCCAATACTTCTGCAGCGACGATTAATGAACTTGTTGGACGCGCTCAGGCAGCCTCGTATCAGTGGCGCGCTTTAGGATTCCGTGGTCGCAAGACAGTTCTACGTGCTTGGGCGCACTACCTGGCTATTCACATCGATGAATTGGCAGCGGTCGTTTCTCAAGAAACCGGAAAGCCTCTAAGTGATGCCCTCCTCGAAGTGTCAATCGCAATAGATCACCTCTCTTGGGCGGCGCGCAATGCGGGCAAGTACCTAAGAGATTCACATCGCTTCTCTGGTCTATTGCTAGCCAACATGTCGACGCGCGTTGAGTACCAACCACTGGGAGTCGTCGGAGTAATAGGCCCATGGAACTATCCGGTCTTTACACCAATGGGTTCAATTGCTTATGCGCTAGCCGCAGGTAATGCCGTCGTCTTCAAACCAAGTGAATACACACCTGGCGTAGGACATTGGCTCGGAGAGTCCTTCAATCAGGTGGCTCCCAATGCAAATGTTTTTTTCGTTGCCACTGGCGGACCTGAAACAGGAGCTGCACTTACCAAGAGCGCGGTGAATAAGATCGCCTTTACGGGTTCAACGGCTACTGGAAAGAAGATCGCAGCAATCTGCGCAGAAACCCTAACACCTGTCCTCATGGAGTGTGGAGGTACCGATCCTGCGATCATCGATCGAGATTGCAATATCGATAAGGCTGCAGAGGCGGTGCTTTGGGGCGCAATGGCGAACGCAGGGCAGACTTGTGTCGGAATCGAACGTGTCTATGTACATGAGGATGTCGCAGATCGATTTATCGAGAAGATTTCACTACTCGCTCGTGGCGTTGTAGCGGGTCGCGAGTACGGGGCCGCAACCATGCCAAGCCAACTTAAAGTAATTGATTCCCACATCAAAGATGCAGCGCGACTCGGCGCAGAGTTTGTAGTCGGCGGCATTGATTCTGTTCAACCACCATATGTATTACCAACCATCATGATCAATACTCCAGAGGAGAGTTTGGCTATCACCGAAGAGACTTTCGGACCAACACTGACCATTCGTCGCGTTGCAACGATGGGTGAAGCGATCGCTCTCTCCAATGCTTCCAAGTACGGTCTATCAGCGTCTGTCTGGTCAAAGCGCCAAGGCAAGGCGATCGCCCGGCAACTACATTGCGGAATGGTTTCGATCAATTCAGTCCTCGCCTTTACGGCTACTCCATCGATGCCATTTGGTGGAGTTAAGCAGAGTGGGTACGGACGAATCCACGGACCAGAGGGGTTACGGGAATTCACCTACACCCGCGCGGTGGTGGCGCTTCGATTCCGCATCCCGCTCGAGTTCGCCACCTTTAAACGAACAGCCTTCACCGACCGATTTATAAAGCGCTTTATCCAGGCCCTAAACCGCTAGAAACGAGGGGCGTTGCGCGAGCGCTCAATCCGAGGCTTGCGCTGGTCCTTCTTGCTCCAACACGCGGTGTGCCAATGGCGACGGCTCTCTAAATCATCATCGATCCAGGCCACGATGTGAGGGGTTGCGGTGGGGATCAACTGATCACAGCCAGGGCAGCGGTAGGGCTTTGAAGAACTTGAGCCCGTGATCTTTCTTACTGTGTAGATGCCCTCGTGATGCTCCTCAACAGTTTGAAAAGAGGTGCTCACATCTCGATCTTCGGGCTGATTTCCAGATGCCCGCTTGCCCTTCGGGTGGTTGCGACGCGGGCTCATAACCCCATTCTTTCCTATTCCCAGCAAAACTTCGCCACAAGAGGTAGCGACTCCCCGCGCCCATGAGGCAAGATGCCCCCATGAGTGCCGCGATTGAAATTCACGACCTCCGCAAGAGCTATGGCGATCATGAAGCGGTAGCCGGCATCTCTTTGACCATCGAGCGGGGCGAGATCTACGCCATTCTCGGTCCAAATGGAGCGGGTAAGACGACGACGGTCGAGATTCTGGAAGGTTTCAGAGACCGGGACAGTGGAACCGTTCAGGTTCTAGAAGCTGACCCTGGTGCCCTTGGGATTCACGGCTCTTCCTGGCGCAATCGAATCGGAATCGTCCTGCAGTCCAATAGTGATGCTGCCGAGCTCACGGTCGCTGAAACCGTTCATCACTTCTCCCACTATTACTCCAAGCCCAAGGATCCCGACTCTGTTATCGCGCTGGTTGGCCTAACCGAGAAGCGCGATGCTCGAATCCGCACCTTGTCTGGCGGACAGCGTCGTCGTCTCGACGTTGCCCTTGGAATCATCGGCGCTCCCGAAATTCTCTTCCTTGATGAACCAACAACTGGATTTGATCCAGAAGCGCGACGTGCTTTCTGGGAGCTCATCCTCGCGCTTAAGGCAGAGGGAACCACAATCGTTCTGACCACTCACTACCTCGATGAAGCGGAAGCACTCGCTGACCGAGTTGCTGTGATCAACGCGGGAAAGATCATCGAAATTGCAACTCCACTAACCCTTGGTGGTCGCCACCTAGCCAAAGCAACCATTAGCTGGCAGGAAGGTGGCGAAACCAAAAAGCAGATCTCTGAAAATCCAACTCACGACCTGCTCGAAATTGCGAAGCGATTCAATGGCGAGATTCCGGAGTTAACGGTCACTCGACCATCTCTGGAAGATATCTACCTGACCATGATTGAAGGTCAAAAGTGAACACACTTCGGATCGGAATTCTCCGTGGCAATATCGAGATCAAGCAGTTCTTGCGTCAAAAGGAGTCGGTAGTCTTTACGATCTTCTTCCCACTCCTATTACTTGTAATCTTCGGCAGTGTCTTTACTCAGTCGATTGCCCCAGGTGTTAAGTTAAGTCAGTATTTCATTTCAGGAATGATCGCCTCTGGATTAATCAACAGCGGATTCCAGCAATTGGCAATCAATATTCCCACTGAGCGGGACAACGGCGCACTCAAGCGGCTGCGCGGCACACCGATGTCCCCTATAAGTTTCTTCATTGGAAAAGTCATCCTCGTCTTTCTCACGATGCTAATCCAAGTCTTTATTCTTCTTCTCGCTGGCGGGCTCTTCTTCCATATTCGAATCCCTAATGACGGAACGCTCTGGCTCCGCTTTATCTGGCTCATTATTCTTGGCTCTGCATGCTCCACGGTGCTCGGGGTAGCAATGGCCGGAGTCATAAAGAGCGGACGCGGCGCACCTGCTGTGGTCACTCCAATTGTTCTTGTTCTGCAGTTCAGCAGCGGAGTCTTCTTCCAGTACAACAGTCTCCCTACTTGGATGAAGCAGACGGCCGCCATCTTCCCGCTGAAATGGTTGACCCAGGGAATGCGTTCGGTATTCCTACCCGACAGCTTCGCAACGCAAGAGGTTGCGCATAGTTGGGAGCTGGGAAGAATCGCTCTTGTTCTCATCGGGTGGCTAGTTGCTGGAACGTTCCTTGCGACGCGTTCCTTTAAGTGGTCTAGACAGTGATATTGCGCAGGGTTGCAATGGCCCTGGTAATTCTCCAAGCGCTCACGCTTGGCCCGGCACAGGCTGCAACTCCAACCGCCAAACCGAAAGCTAAAGTCGCCTCTATAAAATCTCCACTCAAGGTCGCAACAGCAAAGCCCAAACCCAAGTCAGCAACTGTTAAATCAACTCCACACAGTACGACCACGAAACCATCTTCAGTCTTTGCAACGACAACTCCCGCAAAGAAGAGCACGA
>CAIWWH010000026.1 GCA_903916385.1 uncultured Actinomycetes bacterium | reverse complement strand
CGGAAACGTTGCCTTCTCAGTCGGCACCACCGTAATCACGGGTTGCGAGTCAGTAGCCACGACGACAGTGACACCATTTGTAGCAAAGTGCTCTTGGGTCCCAGCTGCTGCTGGTGCGACAGTCCTTAATGCAACTCTCACACCTACTGATGCAACTTCCTATACGACAGCAACCGCTGCTCCGTTTACGGTGAAGATCGGTACTCCAGTGCAAGGAATTGTTCCATCACCAATCAGCCTCTACGTAGATACGATCATCGCATCTGGCTCCACTGGCGCTCTGGCTCCTCGCTTCGGAGTTAGCTGTGCGATCACCAGCCAGTTCATCGTTGGACAGACAATCGTCTTCCGTGTCTACGGCAATGACTCCGATCTCGGAGGCGCAGTGCTGGACAGCAGCAACGTTGCCAGCGCATATGTGACCGTTGCAGGTATCGCCAATCCAATTCCACTCACCTATGGAAATCACAGTGGAGTTGCCTTCTGGTCAGCACCACTTAAGACAGGTGCTGCTCCTCTCTACAACACTCTCGGCGTCATCAACTTCAAGGTGACTGTTGTAACCAAGGATCAAAATTCCATCAAGGTCCTCTCAACCAAATTGCAGCCTCGCCTGGTAAATGGAGTTCGCGTAAAGGGCGCTGACGGTCGCACAGTTTATGACCGCGTCAGTTACTACCGCACAGTTCCAGTTGTTCCGGCTCTTAAGGGCGCAACCGGTGTCTGGCAGTCCAGTTTCACACCGACTTCACAAGTAACTCTCTACGCAGTTCCTACCAACTAATCCGTAAGAACCTCTGACGCGGTTCCTACAAACAATCAATTAAACCTAGGAAAGGGTCGATCATGAAGACGAAAATAGCATCACCTACTAAAGCACTAATCGTGGGGGGCATCGTGGCATCGCTGTTCTCGGTATTCCTGGTGGCCCCGGCCCTAGCTGCAGATACCTTGGTTAACTCACAACCATTGGTGCAGCCAGTTGATATCCCTGATGTTGCACCGCTCCCATTCACGGGAGCGGCCGCAGCAACCTTCACGATCCCAACAACAATGGTCAATCTCGCCTTAACACCAAACCAAGGTGTAGTTGGAGATCCGTTCGTTGTCTCAGGTACCGGGCTTCCTTCTAGTACTAGCGTGCAGTTGACCTGGGGAACTTCAACCGGAACCTGGGTTACCGATGTAGAGCCAAGTTCTGTGAACTACACCGGTATCTCATTCACAAAAGTCACCGTGAACATGGCTACTGTCACCACGGATGCGAGTGGAGCATTTAGCTACTCATCCAAGGTTCCAGCTGACTTCGGTGGAGTCCACGATATCTATGCCGTCGTAAATGGTGCAGCAGTTGGTCACACTGGCTATCAGATCAACCGCACACTCACAGTCACTCCAACAAGTGGTCCGATTGGAACTCCTATTACTGTGACATATACAGGAATGGGTGCCAGCCTCTACACCGCCGGTGGTGCAGTCCACTATGACAACTTGTATGCCGGAGAAGAGCAAGCCATATGGACTCGTGGAGTCGGCAAGGTCGTTATCTACGCTTCTGGTCCTCGTGGAATTCACTACGTAAATGTAGGAAACGCGATCGGCTTTACCTATCTCAACGTGATTCAATCCCCGATTCCTTACACAAACGGTGGATCTGTTGCATTCAATGTCACGAGTGACAAAGGAATTTCTACCCCAACTGAAACATTCCCTGCCAAGGTAACTCCAACGTCAAATCTACACACCACCTTGACGAATACGGGGCTCGATCCAAATACCCAGGGCGTCATGACTCTTTCAAAGACCACCGGACCAATCTTGACCAAAGTAAATGTCAAGACCGCAAAGGTTGTTGACGGAATTTATCAACTTGTGTGGTCGACGGTGGTAGGTAACCGCGTGAACTGCCCTACAAGTACCTGTTGGGCCTTCAGCTCAATACCTCTCGGAAGTGCAACCGTTGTAAATGGAGCCTCTTCAAATGATGTGACCATTCCTGACAACCTAGGCGGTTGGCACGTCATTCAGATGATGAAAGGAAATGTCATCGAGGCACAGACTCCGTTCTATGTCCAAGAAAGTATCATGCCTTTCTACGATAGCACCGGTAAGCAGACTGGATTGGGAATCGCAACATTTGATCCTTCCACTGCACCAGACGTAATCGCAAAAGGTCAGGCTGGTATTCCTGCCACGTCATTTAAGGCTGGTGAAGATTTCACAATCAGTATTAAAGGCGTCGGTTGGACTCAGTTAGATAACACTCTCGCAGTTACATACGACAATAGTTACATCGGTTATGGCTGTGGATTCAACTCCAATGGCTACATGGTAGTTCGCTTGAAGGCAACTGGTGTTCCCGGAACTCACATCATCGATTTTCACCCATTGCTCTATACCAACCAACCATCCTTCGCTAACACTCCTTACGGAATGCTCCCGGTTTTATCGTCCGACCGGGACTTCCCAGGGTTGGCGCTCGGATATCAAGTGCCATCGTTCCACTTTGCAATCAAGGTGACGCGATAACTGATCGATAACTTAACTAGCCCCTCTCCTCGTGAAGAGGCGTGGGGCTAGTTTTTATTAGGCGAGAAGTAAACGTTGGTAACCACCAATTCCAACGCCCGAGAAGCACCATGACGCTCGGTAAGAGCAACATACGAATCAGCGTGGCATCTATCAAGACGCCGAAGATCAATCCAATTCCAATTTCTTGCAAACCCGCGAAGTGGCCCAGCGCCAATCCGGTAACCGCTCCTATAAAGATCGCCGCTCCGGCGGTTACGACAATTCCAGTCTCACTGACACCTTCAATAATCGACTCAACATTACTCAGCCCGCGCTCCTTCGCCTCTTTGATCCGCGAAATGATGAAGACCTCATAATCCATTGAAACTCCAAAGAGGAGAACAAAGAGGAATAACAGCGCCCATGCCTCAATCTGCTTGAGGTGATAGATACCCAAATTTCTGGCAATAACTGAATTGCCGAAGGTAGCTACGACCACACCGTAGGCAACACAGAGCGAAATGAGGTCAAGTGCAATAGCTTTAATTGGGAGTATCAGAGATTTAAGGACTCTAGTTAAGAGTAAGAGAGTTGCCACGAGCGAAAGAAGAATAATCCACGGGAAAGTGTGGGTTAAGACTTGAAGTAAATCTGCTCCCTGCGCAGCAGCTCCAGCGACCAAGAAACTAGCTGAATTAGGAAAGCCATACTCGGCGAGCGAGATCGCTCGTAGCTTCTTTACCAACGCTTGGGCCTGCGAGGCGCCAAAGCTATGACGCGCAAAGACAAAGAGTCGTATATATCTACCCGTGGCATCCACATAGGGAGGCCTCTTGCCATTTGCTACCGCTAACACCTCTGGATCCTGCAAAATATGGGATGCCAGTGATTGTCGTGCTTTAACGATCTCCTGGTTGGATGCGCCTTCGCTCGCACCCAAATCAATGATCACTTCATTTGGAGTAACCACGCCCGCACCAATAGTCGAGGTAACGAGAGTGAGTGCTCTCTGGGACTCTAGTTGGGCTGGAACGGCGGTAAGAGAACTTGGGGTGATGTGGAGCGCCAACGTTTGCAGGCCCAGTGCCAGAAGAACTAAAAGCGATCCAGTAGCTACCAACCATGGTCGCTTGACCGTCAGATGCCCGATTCGATTGAAAAGGCTTGCCCCCACCCGTTGGGGATGTGGCTTGGGTACAAGAAGCGATAGGAGGGCGGGTTGCAGGGTAAAAACTGCTGCGAGTGCGATGAGTGGTACCAAAGCAGCAGCCACCCCCAGAGAACGAATGAAGGGGATAGGAACCAGGGTGAGAGTCGCAAGTGTAAGCGCAACTGTTAACGCGGAGAGTCTGACAGTTCTTCCGGCACTGGCCATGGTTCTAACGATCGCAGCCACGCGATCCTCGGGCGCCACCGCAAGCTCAGTTCGGTGCCTAAAGAGATTCAGTAAGGAGTAGTCGATTGCGAGACCTAGACCGATCAATTCCACGATATTTGGGATGTAGAGAACGACCAAGAATTTCTCTGCAATTAAGAAGATGGCGCCGATGGTTACCGAGATCGTAGCTAGCGCCACAATGAGTGGGACGAATATCTCGAGAGAGAATCCAAAGAGGAGTAAGAGTATTAGCAGTGCAACTAAAATTCCTATGAGTTCGCCACGATGAAGATCACCAGCAAGGATTGGAGTCACATCGCTCTTAATGGCTGGAGGTCCAGTGACAAGTGCTCCGGAGAGCCCTGCGTCTTTGAGTGAAGAGCGAAAGGCGTTTGTATAGGCAGATGCGCGAGAAAGGGAGAGCGCAGTATTCACATTGGCAAAGAGAACACCGCCTAGAGCTTTCTCCTCTGCAATTGATGAAGTCGGTATTGACTTTGCAGCAGTAGCAATCTTCGACTCAAAAACCTTGATCGCCTTTGGCGTTGCGTTTTTGAAGCGATATATAACTGTAAATGTTCCTTCAACATTTTCATTAAAATTCGAAACAAGCACGGAGTCGGCTCGAGCTGATGCGGTGTTAGGAACAATTAAGGATGTTGTGAGATGTGAATTTAATTTGGTTCCACCAATAATCCCTAGGAGAATTAGAACCGTCCAGATAAGAAGGACGCTGACGCGATGCTTAACAACGTATCGCGTCCAATTCTCTAGCACTCGTGAATCCTAAAGGGAAAACCCCTCATTTATAAATACGCTGGCAAGCACCGTCATGGGTTTACCCCTCCTATATAAGTTACATAGCCAAAACAACTGAAATCAAATCACTTTAGGTTCATTGGTTGCGAAAAAGTAGGAGCAAATGTGTAAAAATGCAAGGTGAACGAATTGAACCCAATGGAGAGTAAAAAGAAACTCTCGCCGAAGTTAACTCCGGCTGAGGTCGAGTTGCTTCGTTATATCGCAGAGGGTCTTTCAAATCGCGAAATTGCACGAATCAAAGGTGTAAAAATTAAGTCATGCGAAAATGCAATTTCTCGTGCGGCAAAGAAATTGGATATTCGTCAATCACCTACAACTAATCAACGGGTGCTCTTGGCGAAGGAGTTCGACGCACTCCACTTGGAGTAATACGCGAGAGTTAATCTTCGGGTTCTTCTCCGGACATGTCGCGAAAGATCTTGCGTAACTTTGATTCAGGAAAATCAGTGAGACGGAAATAGATTCGATACTCCACCTTCGCTGCAAATACTGGATGGCGCTCTTCCGTGGATCATGCAGGGTAATCGGTCTGGTGAGGACCCCACTGTCATCGCCCCAAATTTGCGCGCTTGTCTTACCGATGACCGCAAAAT
>CAIWWH010000025.1 GCA_903916385.1 uncultured Actinomycetes bacterium | reverse complement strand
TCCAGCAGGTCCAGCAGGTGCCACCGGAAGTGCCGGAACTGCTGGCGCACAAGGGCCGCAGGGGGCGCAAGGAATTCAAGGGATACAAGGAGCGCAGGGAGCAACGGGTCCTTCGCAAGTTCAAGTCGTTCCCATTTCATCGTGGCAGTTGAGTACCTCCACCGCAGGTACCGGAAATACCAGTGCCACTTTCGGGAATCTTGCCGCTTCGAAGAGCTACCAATTCATGATTGGTGTGAATGGAAAACTCGCCACGTTACAAGCTCCTACATACGGAATAAAGGTGGGATTAACTCTTCATTGTTCGGATGCGTCAGCTGTAATCAATTACACAGTCTCAAGCGCCTTTGGATACTCCAATGATGGTGACTCAAATACGTATTCGAAGGAATCCTTTGTCATTATTGGAACTGTGGAAACCTCGGCCCTGAACCCATCATCAACACTTTCGCTGACGGCGACGGACTCTGCTCCAAACACCGGGACTGACGCAATGACTCTTAGTGGATCTGCGTTTATTCAACTCGTGGGAGCCCTCAGTTAACGGTTGGAGCGGGTGACCGGGATCGAACCGGCATGGCCAGCTTGGAAGGCTGGGGCTCTACCATTGAGCTACACCCGCATAATTGCCTCGGGGAGGGTGCCTTTTAGGGGGCGCCCACCTGGGGATCGTGCGTACAGGGGGTAAGGCTATCGGCTCTGGTTGGGAGTTGTGAACTTCTACCCTTAGACTCCTCACTTACGCCGACGGGGCGTAGCGTAGTGGCTAGCGCGCCTGCTTTGGGAGCAGGAGACCGGGAGTTCGAATCTCCCCGCCCCGACCAGAAATCAGATCAAACTGTCGAAAGGGCCTTCGTGAAAAGCGCCGTAGAAAAACTCAGTGATACCCGTACGAAAGTTTCCATCGAAGTCTCCTTTGAAGAACTCGCCCCCTATATGGCTCGGGCCAACAAGGCTCTGGGTGAGCGGATCGCAATCCCCGGTTTCCGTAAGGGCAAGGTTCCAGCAGCTCTCGTCGAGCAGCGCGTGGGGCGTGCTGCGATCCTCGATGAGGCAATCAACCTTTCACTGGGTGACTTCTTCTCGGATGCGAAGAAGGAGCACAAGATTGCTTCTATTGGTCGACCAGAGGTGGATATCACTGAATTGGTCGATAGAGAGAAGCTCTCATTCACTGTTGAAGTAGACGTTCGTCCGGATATTTCGCTACCTAACTTCTCTGAAATGACGATCACCGTTGATGATGTTGTTGTTGGCGATGCAGAGGTTGATGAGCAAGTGGATGCGTTGCGCGCTCGCTTTGGAACTCTTACGACTGTTGAAAAGGCCGTTGAACTCGGTGACTTCGTAACGATCGATCTTGTTGCATCTTCTGCTGGAAAACCTCTCGACGGTGGAACCGCCAATGACATTTCATATGAAGTCGGTTCAAACACAATGGTTGATGGACTTGATGAAGCGCTGACGGGTTTATCTGCTGGCGAGAGCAAGCGCTTTGAGACGACACTTGTCGGTATGGCCGAGGGCGAACCCGGCGACGTTGATGTCACGGTCAAGGCAGTTAAGACTCGCGAACTTCCTCCACTCGATGATTCCTTCGCAACCCTCGCTTCGGAGTTCGACACACTTGCTGAACTGAAGAACGATGTGCAGGCTCGCATTGAGCGTTTAAAGCTTCTTGAACAGGGTGCAGCTGCGCGCGATCAACTCGTTGAGACGCTCGTTGAAACAATTACTGTTCCGCTCCCACAGAAGTTCATCGAGGATGAGGTTAATAATCACCTCCAGGGTGAAGGCCGCCTGGAAGATGACGCTCACCGCGCAGAAGTAACTGAGCAGACCACCAAGCAACTTACATATGAAATTATCCTGGACACCATCGTCTCAGCCGAGAGCGTCTCTGTTAACGAGAACGAACTCACCGAATACCTCGTGCGTCAATCGCAGCGTTATGGCATGAGCCCGGATCAATTCATTCAAGAAGTGACTGTCAACGGACAGATCTCAACGATGGTCTCCGAGGTAGCGCGCGCTAAGGCGCTGGCTGCTGTACTGGGCCGCGTTAAGGTCATCACAAAGTCTGGAAAGAGCGTTGACCTTGAAGCTCTTCGCCCACAACCTGCAGCCTCAGCAACCACCGAGGAATAACACTTCTCTCAGAGCGAACACCCCAAGCGTGAAAGTTGACGGAATTGGGAAGCGTTAGCGCTGAAAGATTGTTACTGTCATAACAGGAGTAGATGCTGAGTTTTCGGCGTTGCTGTCAGGAGGAATAGTGGATCCAATCACCGCGCGTTCAGCGGCTCAATTTGCAGGCGGGTTAGACGATCAGGTCTACCAACGCTTGCTCCGCGAACGAATCATTTTTATGGTCGGACAGGTCGAAGACAACATGGCTAATGCCATCGCTGCTCAGATGCTGTTGCTAGCCGCCGAAGATCAAGAGAAAGATATTTATCTTTACATCAACTCGCCCGGAGGTTCAGTCTCTGCTGGTATGGCGATCTATGACACCATGCAATACATCAAGAACGATGTAGCAACGGTGACAATGGGCCTTGCAGCTTCAATGGGTCAGTTCCTCTTGACTGCTGGTGCACCCGGAAAGCGCTACGCGCTTCCTAATGCTCGCGTCTTAATGCACCAACCACTTGGTGGCATCGGAGGTACTGCAACTGAGATCAAGATCCAGGCAGACCAGATGAAGTACACAAAGCGCAAGATGGCTGAGTTGATCGCCTTTCACTCTGGCCAGACTGTCGAAAAAATTACCGAAGACTCTGATCGCGACCGCTGGTTTGATGCCGAAGAGGCAAAGTCCTACGGCCTCATTGATCACGTCGTTCGCTCTGCAGGACAAGTTTCAGGAAGCGGTGGAACAGCATGAAGAACGAGATGAAGAACGCACAAGAGATCACCAATCGCTATGTCCTTCCAACCATTGAAGAGAAAACTTCTTATGGTTACAAGCGCCTAGATCCATATACGAAGCTCTTCGAAGAGCGGATCATCTTCGTCGGTCAGGCAATTGATGACACTGTGGCAAACGATGTTATGGCGCAGCTCTTGACTCTCGAGTCGATGGATCCTGATCGTGACATCATGATGTACATCAACTCTCCCGGTGGTTCATTCACCGCATTGACCGCGATCTACGACACCATGCAATTCGTTCGCCCAGATGTAATGACCATCTGCCTGGGACAAGCTGCCTCTGCAGCTGCCGTCCTCTTGGCTGGCGGCGCAAAGGGTAAGCGCATGGCGCTTGAGAACGCTCGTATCTTGATCCACCAGCCTTACTCAGAGGGTGGCGGACAGGGTTCTGATATTGAAATCCAAGCTGCCGAGATCATGCGCATGCGCTCGCTGCTCGAGAAGATGCTCGCAAAGGATTCCAAGAAGACGGTCGAGGAAGTTTCGAAGGATATCGAGCGAGACAAGATCTTGACCGCCGAAGAGGCAGTCGCATACGGAATCATCGACCAGGTGCTTGCTAGCCGTAAGGCGATCAAGCCTTAATCTGATTCTTCTATAAGCGAACAGGCGGGGTCGAAAAATCGACCCCGCCTTTTGCCTTTCCATTTACGATTTAGCCATGACCACGCGTATTGGCGAGACCGGCGACCTTCTTAAATGCTCCTTCTGCGGCAAGACGCAGAAGCAGGTTAAGAAGTTGATTGCAGGTCCCGGCGTTTACATATGCGACGAGTGCATCGATCTCTGCAACGAGATCATCATCGAAGAGCTCAACGAGACGACCCAACTGGGTCTGACTGAAGTTCCAAAGCCACAAGAGATTTACTCATTCCTCGACCAATATGTCGTTGGACAAGATCGTGCCAAGAAGTCGCTCTCGGTCGCCGTCTATAACCACTACAAGCGCGTGCAATCTGAAGTCGGCAATCGCGAGGACTCTGTCGAACTCGCTAAGTCGAACATTCTTATCCTCGGTCCAACTGGCTGCGGCAAGACTCTCCTTGCGCAGACTCTGGCGCGGATGCTCAATGTTCCGTTCGCTATCGCTGATGCGACTGCTTTGACCGAAGCAGGCTACGTCGGTGAAGATGTTGAAAATATTCTCCTCAAGTTGATTCAAGCCGCGGACTTCGATGTAAAGAAGGCAGAAACTGGAATTATCTACATCGATGAGATCGATAAGGTCGCTCGCAAATCCGAGAACCCATCTATCACTCGCGATGTATCTGGCGAGGGTGTGCAGCAAGCTCTTCTTAAGATTCTCGAAGGCACTACTGCGTCAGTTCCACCTCAAGGTGGACGTAAACACCCGCATCAAGAATTTTTACAGATCGATACAACCAACATTCTCTTCATTGTCGGTGGAGCATTCGCTGGCCTCGAAAAGATCATCGAAGGTCGCAAGGGCAAGGCGGGAGTCGGCTTCAACGCAACTCTGCAGAGCCAATCCGAGATCGACAAGATTGATATCTTCGGCGAAGTCATGCCAGAAGATCTCCTCAAGTTCGGAATGATCCCCGAGTTCATCGGGCGCCTGCCGATTTTGACCAGCGTTGAAAATCTCGATCGAGCTGCTCTCATGGAGATCTTGACCGAGCCAAAGAATGCGCTCATCAAGCAGTACCAACGCCTCTTCGATATCGATGGCGTGGAGCTCGAATTTACGCACGAGGCTCTTGAGGTCGTCGCCGACCTCGCGATCAAGCGCGGCACCGGAGCTCGTGGCTTGCGCGCCATCATGGAGGAGACCCTCCTTGGCGTCATGTACGAAGTTCCCTCTCGCAAAGAGGTTGAGCGCGTCATCATCACTCCCGAAGTTGTGCTCAAGGAATCAACCCCCACTTATGTCAATCGCGGCAGCGGTCCAAAGCGGGCAGTTAAGGGCGAAAAGCGCACGGAAGAGAAGAGCGCTTAACTTAATCTAGACTCCCTCCTTATGAATGAGCGTCCAGAATTAGCTGCGAATTTCTCGCCAGCCGACATTGAGCCGGGCCTCTACAAGAAGTGGCTCGACGCCGAGTACTTCAAGGCCGACGCGGAATCAGACAAGGTTCCCTTCACCATCGTCATTCCACCACCCAACGTCACAGGCTCACTCCACATCGGTCACGCGCTTGATCTGACCTTGCAGGACATCTTGATCCGTATGAAGCGGATGAAGGGCTTCGAGGCGCTCTGGCTTCCCGGCATGGACCACGCCGGCATCGCGACCCAAAACCTCGTTGAGAAGCAGCTAGCCGCGCAAGGTTCATCCCGTCACGATCTTGGGCGCGAAAAGTTTGTCGAGAAAGTCTGGGAGTGGAAGGCCGAATCGGGCGGCTTAATCCTTGATCAGATGAAGCGCTTGGGTGCGAGCGTCGATTGGTCGCGCGAGCGCTTCACTATGGATCCAGGACTTTCTACCGCTGTCCGCACAATCTTTAAGCGGCTCTACGACGATGGCCTCATCTACCGCGCCGAACGGATCATCAACTGGTGTCCACGTTGTTTGACCGCTCTTTCGGATATCGAAGTAGAGCACTCCGATGTTGCTGGCGAATTTGTTTCGGTGCGATACGGCGATGATGAGCTACAAATTACAGTTGCTACTACCCGACCCGAAACAATGTTGGGTGATGGAGCAGTTGCAGTTCACCCGGACGATCCGCGCTATGCGCATATGATCGGCAAGAAAGTATTGCTTCCACTGGCAAATCGTTGGATCCCGATCATTGCTGACGAACTTGTCGACCCTGACTTTGGAACCGGAGCTGTAAAGGTAACTGGTGCGCACGACCCCAATGACTTTGAGATGGCCAGCCGCCATGGCATCGAGATGCCGATCATCATGAACATCCATGCGGTGATGGAAAATTCTGGAATCGAGTTTGACGGCATGGATCGCTTCGTTGCCCGTGTTGCTGTTGTCGAAGAGCTGCGCAGACAAGGTCGCGTTGTAAAAGAGGTGCGCCCATACGTTCACTCCGTCGGACATTGCAGTCGCTGCGACACAATCGTCGAGCCGCTTCTTTCCAAGCAGTGGTTCGTAAAAGTTGGGCCACTCGCAAAGGCTGCGGGAGATGCAGTCCGCGACGGACGAGTAAAGATCTCTCCTGAAGAACTTTCGCCACGTTACTTCGAGTGGGTCGATGGCATGCACGACTGGTGCATCTCCCGCCAGCTCTGGTGGGGCCATCGCATTCCTGTCTATTACGGTCCTAACGACGAGGTAGTTGTATGCGGCCCTGGTGAAGAACCGCCTGCTGGGTATATTCAAGATCCAGATGTCCTAGATACCTGGTTCTCCTCTGGCCTCTGGCCCTTCTCAACGTTGGGCTGGCCTGAATCGACAGCTGATCTTGCGAAGTTCTATCCGACATCGGTTCTTGTCACAGGCTATGACATCCTCTTCTTCTGGGTTGCCCGCATGATGATGATGGGCTTGTATGCCATGGATGGCGTCCAACCTTTCAACACCATCGCCCTACATGGACTGGTACGCGACAAGTTCGGTAAGAAGATGTCAAAGAGCCGCGGCAATGGCGTTGACCCGATTGAATTCATGGATAAGTACGGTTCGGATGCCCTTCGCTTCACACTTGCCCGCATGGCAAATCCAGGTGCCGATCAGGCACTTGCCGAAGAGTGGATCGCAGGTTCACGTAACTTCGCCACCAAGTTATGGAATGCAACCCGTTTTGCAACGATGAATGGTGCTCACACAAATGGTGAGCTACCTGCCTTTGAATCCCTCAACCTCATTGACCAATGGATTCTTACCCGCCTTAACGAGACCGCAACAGAAGTTGATGCGCTCCTTGAAACATTTGAATTCGCAAAGGCGCTTGAACTTCTCTATCACTTCGCATGGGATGACCTCTGCGACTGGTACCTAGAACTAACCAAGTCCACCTTTGCAAGCAGCGATTCCGCAAAGACGGCTCGCGTGCTTGGTCATGTCTTGGATCAACTTATGCGTCTGCTTCACCCTGTGATGCCATTTATTACTGAAGAGATTTGGTGCAGCGTTACCGGCGGCGAATCGCTAGTTGTTGCCTCCTGGCCACAGGTAAAAAGCTCGGATACCAGTGAGCTCTCCCTAAAGGCGGTCGCTGCAATTCAAGAGATCATCACTGAGATCCGTCGCTTCCGAAATGATCAAGGGATCAAGACATCGGCAAAGATCGTCGCTCGATTTACTGGACTTGGGGAATTAGAGGCATACGAAGACGCCATCCGCTTTATCGTCCGCGCCGAGCGTGGCGAAGGGAGTTACAGCGCGAAGATCGAAGTTGGCTCCGTGACTGTTGAATTTGATCTCACGGGTGCGATCGATATTAAGGCAGAGCGCGCCCGCCTCACCAAAGACCTTGCAACGGCCCAAAAGGATCTTGCGACTGCCAAGGTGAAGCTCGAGAACGAAGGCTTCATGGCCAAAGCTCCTCTTGAAGTGGTCACTGAAATTCGCGAACGGCTAGAAGTTACCTCTGCCGATATCGAACGGATCGAAGCAGCCCTCGCGGCGCTTCCAACTGAATAAGGCTCTCGATGACCTCCCCAGAAGATCAGCAAGTTCTCGACCTTATTTATCAGGCGCTTCTTAAGCGTTGGCCCGAGTCGCGGATCGAGCCAACGCTTGATCGAATTGCGGCGCTCTGTGACGCATTAGGCAGTCCACAACTTTCTTATCCAACAATTCATATTGCGGGGACGAACGGCAAGACCACGACAGCACGGATGATCGATTCGCTCTTTCGCGAGTTGGGATATCGCACCGGCCGCTTCACTAGCCCACACCTGGAAAGTTTCTTGGAGCGCATCTCAATCAACGGGCTTCCGATCCCCGCTGAAGGAATGATCGCGACCTATAACGACATTGCACTCTATTTAGACCTCATTGATAGTCGGCTACCTCATCCGATTTCGTTCTTCGAAGCCATGACGGCACTTGCCTTCGTCGCATTTGCAGAATTCCCCGTAGACATCGCAATCATCGAAGCGGGGATGGGAGGGGAGTGGGATGCAACCAATGTTGTACAAAGCCAGGTGTCAGTCATCACTCCAATTGGTCTTGATCACCAAGAATATTTAGGCAACACGATTGCTGAGATCGCGCTTACCAAATCGGGAATCATCAAACATGAATCGCATGTCGTCATGGCGGCGCAACCCGTGGATGCCGCAACTGCGCTCACTGCTCGAGTTATTGAGCGTGTAGCGATTCCGTATCGTGAGGGTCTGGAATTTTCCGTAACAAAGCGAGCACTCGCGGTCGGCGGACAACTGATCACGATCAAGGGAATTTTCGATACCTACGAGGATATTTTTATTCCACTTTACGGTGCGCACCAATCCACCAATGCTGCGGTTGCCCTAGCGGCAGCAGAAGCATTTGCAGGAGTCGCTCTTGATGAAGAGGTCGTACGCCGCGCCTTCGCTAGCGTTGAATCACCTGGTCGTCTTGAAGTGCTCTATCGCGATCCCACCGTTATCGTCGATGCTGCTCACAATCCACATGGTGCACACGCTCTAGCTGAGACCCTGGCCCGAGAATTTGATTTTGAATCGATCTTTGGCGTGGTCGCGATTTTGGGTGATAAAGATGTAGTTGGTGTTCTCACCGAACTCGAGCCTGTCATTGATCGTCTAGTCGTAACGCAGAGCAGCTCGGACCGTGCGCTCCCAGTAGATCGCCTCTTCGAGCTGGCCATCCCCATCTTTGGTGCGGATCGTGTGTATAAAGAGGGAGACCTGCGCACCGCCATCACCTACGCCATGGAGCAGTGCACCTTGATCAATCAGGTCAGCGAAGGAATTTCCGCAGTTGTTGTGACCGGTTCGGTCGTCACAGCGGGGCAGACCCGCGCCATCGTCCGATCCATCGCAGGTTTTTCAGAATGAGAGTCTTAGGCTCCGCCGTCCTTGCGATGGAATTTCTTGTCATGGGATTTGCACTCTTGCTGGCCATGGAGAGCCACGGCGCACTGGCGCTCTCCCTCGGAGGTGCCTTAGCC
This sequence comes from uncultured Actinomycetes bacterium, assembly GCA_903916385.1. Lineage (GTDB taxonomy): Bacteria > Actinomycetota > Actinomycetes > Nanopelagicales > Nanopelagicaceae > PALSA-747. Next base: position 31,315 of record CAIWWH010000025.1, on the reverse strand, counting down.
GTTGCAATCCTCCTCACCGCCGGAGCCATGAAGAAGATGACGGGTTGGTACCTCGGCACGATCTGGCAGGTGGCCCTCATCGCCTATGGGGTAGTTGTTCCCGCTATGTATTTCCTCGGCGGACTCTTTGCTGTGCTTTGGGTGTGTGCTTTTTATATAGGTCGCAAGGGCGAGGCAATCAGGGCTGCACTTTTGGCGAACCCTCCAAAGGAGTAAACGGCAGGGAAATCGCTCCAATTATTAGCCTCGCGAAGTACCTAATACACTTGCGCCATGGAGAGAACCCTGATCTTGGTCAAACCGGACGGCGTAAAGCGCAATCTGGTCGGCGAAGTTCTATCTCGAATTGAGACGAAGGGTTACACGATCGTTGCTCTTAAAATGATGAGCGCAGATCGCGAACTCCTTGTTCGTCATTACGCCGAGCACGAAGGCAAGCCATTCTTTGAACCGCTCGTTGAATTCATGGCATCAGGCCCTATCGTCGCTTTAATCGCAGAAGGCAATCGCGTCATCGAAGGATTTCGAAAGTTGGCAGGTGCAACAGATCCGACTGTTGCGGAACCCGGAACCATACGTGGTGATCTCGCCCGCGATCAAGGAACCAAAGTAGTTCAAAACATTGTCCATGGTTCAGATTCGGTAGAATCTGCAACTCGCGAAATCAGCATCTTCTTCCCTGAACTCTAAGAAAGGTCTCTTGTGAGCAAACAAAAGCCGAGCCGTATGTCATTTATCGGCCGCGATATGGCGGTTGATCTTGGCACAGCCAACACCTTGGTCTATGTCCGTGGCCGCGGAATTGTTCTCAATGAGCCTAGCGTCGTTGCAATCAATCAAGATACTGGCGCGATCTTGGCTGTTGGTATCGAAGCCAAGCGGATGATCGGTCGTACCCCTGGCAATATTGTCGCTATCCGTCCACTGCGCGATGGAGTTATTGCAGACTTTGATACCACTGAGCGTATGTTGCGCTACTTCATTCAGAAGGTGCATCGTCGTCGCTACTTGGCAAAGCCAAGAATCGTCGTATGTGTTCCCTCAGGTATTACTGGCGTTGAGCAGCGCGCGGTTAAAGACGCAGGTTATGCCGCAGGTGCACGTAAGGTTTACATCATCGAAGAGCCAATGGCTGCCGCAATTGGCGCAGGCTTACCGATCCACGAGCCAACCGGGAACATGGTTGTCGATATCGGTGGAGGAACAACCGAAGTAGCAGTTATCTCCCTTGGTGGAATTGTTGTGTCTCTCTCGATCCGTATTGGTGGCGATGAACTCGACCAGGCCATCATCGATTGGGTGAAGCGCGAATACTCGCTGCTCCTTGGTGAGCGCACGGCAGAAGAGATCAAGATGGCCATCGGATCGGCTTATAAGTTGCCTGGCGAACTTGATGCTGAAATTCGGGGTCGCGATCTCGCAACAGGTCTTCCAAAGACGATCTTTGTCTCCGCCGAAGAGATTCGTCAAGCCCTTGAAGAGCCGGTCAATCAGATTATTAACGCCGTAAAGAGCACTCTCGATAAGACTCCTCCAGAGCTCGCTAGTGATCTCATGGATCGTGGAATCGTTCTCACCGGTGGTGGGGCACTTCTACGTGGCCTTGATGAGCGCCTCCGCCAAGAGACAGGCATGCCAGTGCATATCTGTGAGCGTCCACTGCAGGCTGTCGCCGAAGGTTCGGGCAAGTGTGTTGAAGAGTTCGAGGCTCTTGAAAAGGTCTTGATCTCTGAGCCACGCCGTTAACTCTTAATACCTATTCTTTAAGGGAGATCTGTGGCACGAGGTGGCGGTAATCGTTCCAGGTTACTGCTCGTCATTTTATTGGTGACCGCTCTCTTCTTTATTACTTTGGATCTCCGGGGAGTAAATCTCACCAAGGGTTCCCGTTCGATATCGCAGACGATCCTCTCTCCAGTGCAACGCACGGTTTCAGATATCTTTTCCCCGGTCGGTCGCTTCTTCGGTGATATTAAGAATTTTGGTAAGACGAATGCGGAGTTGCAGAACGAACTCGCGACTAACAAATTATTAAAGGCTGAAATCGCGACGAACGCCGATATTAAAGGTCAGTTGACTCAACTAAAAGGCGTACTTGATCTAGCGGGCCGTGGGAATTTTAAAGTGGTTGCGGCGCGAGTGATAGCCCGTGGTTCAGCATCTAGCTTCTCGCAGACAATCACAATTGATTCCGGCAGTTCAAGCGGTATTCGCTCCAACATGACCGTGATATCGCAGAATGGGTTGATTGGAGTTGTTAAAACTACAACCAGTAGCTCAGCCATCGTTCTTTTGATGAGCGATCCAAGTTTTAGAGTCGGGGTGCGTATCGCGCGTAGCCAGAGCGTCGGTGTCTTATCTGGCCTCGGCTCCAATAACTACTCCCTGGTCTTGCTCGATCCCTCAGGGAGTATCAAGATCGGCGACACCCTTTTAACCAATGGCTCGGCCGGAAATAAGCCTTTTGTTCCTGGCGTACCTGTCGGTGTTGTTACATCAGTTGATGATTCAACCGGAACACTTACGCAAACTGCCACCGTTAATTCCTATGCCAACCTCAATGATCTTGGCGTTGTCTCAGTGATCGTCTCTGCACCTACAACTGCGCCGACAACTCCAATTCTTCCCACTCCTAATCCAGTAGTCACTGTCTATGTGACTCCTGCCCCCATCCCACTGCTCTCGCCCGGTGCAACTGCTTCAGCTATCCCGACTCCAACTTCAACTCCTTCATCGGTAGCGACAAAGAAGAAGTAGATGAGTCCGACTCGAATCTTTACGACACTGGGCTTCTTCTTTGCCCTCTTTGTTATTCAAGAGTCTGCGGTTTCACTGATTCACTTCCCACTTTCAGGTTTTTCGCTATACCTAGCAATTGCGATCTCACTCATCGCCTTTGAAGATCACAATGGTGCCCTTGTCACAGGCTTCTTGGCTGGAATCGTGCTCGACCTATCGCCAACCTCGAATGCACCCTTTGGCCAATGGGCCCTCATCCTGACTGGCATTGGATTTCTCTTCGCTGTTAATCGTGATTCGATCGCTGACCTAACCTCGTCGCCAATCACCTTTGTCTTATTTGTTGCCGGTGGCGTCGCGATTGCACTGGTCACTTATTTAGCTTTTGGGGCGCTCCTCGGCGAGCAGAATGGCTCCCTCGGCCACGATGGCAAAGTCCTACTCGGCAACACGATCTGGACTCTGGTCTTCACCCCCATGTTCCTGCCTGCTCTAGAGCGCGTCCGTGAGTACTCCTTAACTGCGAGGGAACGCTAATGAGTCAACGTTCCAGACTCAATCTCATCGTGGTGCAGATGCTTGTTCTCTCACTTGTCCTCGCGATGTTGGGACGGCTCTTCTACCTGCAAGTAGCCGCCGGCCTCAAATATCAGAACGCCGCTCTGAGTATTCAAAGTCGCGACATCGTGACGCCAGCAGTCCGAGGCGCAATTGTTGATGACACTGGTCTCCCGATGGCGATGGATCGTCCGGGCATGGTCATCACTGTTGATCGCAGCGTTCTCGGCAAGATGCCAGATAAAGGTCAAGCAGTCTTAGAGCGGGTCGCATCTCTTATGGGAATTGCCTACAGCGACCTATACACCCGAACCCGTCTATGCGGTGAGATCGCATTTGGAAAACGCACGGGTTGCTGGAATGGAACGCTCTATCAACCAATTCCAGTCACTAAAGAGGCAACACAGGTGCAGGCGCTGAAGATTCTGGAAAACCCAGATATCTACCCTGGCATCAGTGCATCACCTGTACCAATTAGAAGTTACCCATCACTCGCTGGAGAAAATGCAGCTCACGTCTTGGGATATGTTGGTTCAATTACGACCGCAGATTTAGCTAACACCAGCAAGCAGTACTACCTCAATGAGACAGTTGGAAAGACTGGACTTGAAGCGCAGTACGACCAATATTTACAGGGCACTCCTGGAATTAAAACAGTTATTGTTGATCGCACCGAAAACATAACGCGCACAGCTACGACGACCGCTCCGGTAGCCGGAAATAATATCGTCACCAATATCAATGCCAAGTTGCAAGCGGCCACGGAGCAAGCTCTGGCGAGTTCAGTTCTGAGCGCCCGGGCCCAAGGAAATAAAGCTGACTCGGGTGCCGCAATCGTTATGGATGTCCATACCGGGCGGATATTGGCGATGGCTTCGTATCCAACTTATGATCCAAATATTTGGCAGAAGGGCCTGACCACTGCACAGGCAACGGCGCTCTTTAGTGATGCGGATGGCGTGCCAGCACTCTCCCGCGCGATCGATGGTACCTATGCCCCCGCCTCTGCATTCAAGGTCCTCTCAGTTGCCGCTGCGTCTCATGCGGGTTATGACCTCAATGCAAACTACAACTGTCCATACTCCATCAAGTTTGGAAATCAAACATTCCACAATGATGACACCAAGGTTTCTGGAAGCATGTCTTTGCAGACTGCGATCGCCGTCTCATGTGACACGATCTGGTATCAGATTGGTTACGACCAATGGGTGAAAGATGGTGGTCTGCATCCCAAGAGTAACCCAAACGACTTCTTCTTCAAGAATGCTGCGGCATTTGGAGTAGGACAACCAACAGGCATTGATCTTCCTTCAGAGGCATCCGGACGCTTGCCCGATCGCGCTTGGAAGTTGGCTTATTACAAGGAGAATAAGAACTTCTACTGCAATTACACCTCGCGGGCTAAGCCAGCTGACCTCACTCCCTTCTTGATCGCAATTGCTAAAGAGGATTGCACCGACGGGTACATAGTTCGTGCCGGTGATGCGATCAACTTCGCTATCGGGCAGGGAGATGTCTTGATGACTCCATTGCAGATGACAGATGTCTATGCTGCCGTTGCCAACGGTGGAATCCTCTTCAAACCAGAGGTAGCTCGTGCGATCGTGAAGCCCGATGGAACTGTGTTGCAGGAAATTCAGCCACAGGAGAACGGACTCATCCCTGCTTCTACGAGCACTCTCAACTTTTTGCACGGAGCTCTTCGTGCCGTTGCTACATCGGGAACCGCCGCAGGGGTATTCGGAAATTACCCCATTCAAGTCAGCGGTAAGACGGGAACGGGACAGGTACAGGGCCGAAATGCCAATGGAACCGCGAAGGATCCAACTTCTTGGTTCGCCTCTTACGCACCATCAAATAAGCCTGAGTATGCGGTTGTGATGATGGTGAGCCAGGGCGGATATGGTGCTTCTACCTCAGCCGTCGGCGTAAAGGAGATTTACAACGCGCTCTTTGGAGTCACAGGAAATACGGTTGATCCAAAGAAGGCAATCTTTCCCAACGGCGCTCCACCTAGTACTCTTCCTAAAATCGATCTCAGAAATGCGACGGTGAAGACACCATGACTACATATCGCAGTCGCACTCGCAATCAGGGTCGCTTTCGAAATCTGGCAGGTTACGACCGTTGGTTAACTTTCGCCACGTTATCTCTGCTGGCCTTTGGAACAGTTTTGGTTTATGCGGCGACAAAGAATTGGTTTGCCTCGCAACATCTGGACCCACAGTATTACTTGAAGCGACACATCATCAATATCGTTATTGGTTTGGCGCTGGCATATGGAACGACACTTATTGACTACCGATTGTTACGTGCCTATACCCCGATCGTCTGGGGACTGGGAGTTCTTGGACTCATCGCAGTATTAACTCCAGGAGTTGGCTCAACCGTAAACGGAGCGAAGGCGTGGATTGGACTGCCCGGAGGTTTTCAGATTCAACCAGCTGAACTAGCAAAGATCTCCATCATCCTTGGAATCGCAATGGTGCTTGCAGAGCGCGATGGGGCGAGCGCTGATCCAACTGATCGAGATGTTCTCCGATCACTCGCCGTCGCTGCAGTTCCCATCATGCTCATCATGTTGCAACCTGATCTTGGCACGACACTCATTATCAGCGCAGCGATCGTCATCATGATCGCAGTTTCTGGAGCTCCTACTCGTTGGATAGTTGGACTGCTTTTGCTGGCAATCCTTGGTGGGTTTGTCGCGATCAAAGCTGGCGTTGTGAGCGAGTATCAGATCAAGAGATTGCAATCATTCGTTGATCCAACTGCAGATCCGCAGCAAAGTGGATATCAACTTCGGCAGGCTCGTATAACCATCGGTTCCGGCGGAATCTTGGGTCGCGGCCTCTTCCACGGACCACAGACCAATGGCCGCTTCGTCCCTGAACAACAGACTGACTTCATCTTTACAGTGGCAGGGGAGGAGACCGGCTTTCTCGGATCTGGGCTGATGCTCCTCTTCTTTGGCCTCTTCTTCTGGCGAGCGTTCTTGATCGCCCAGCGCACCAATGATCTCTTCGGCAGGTTGGTCTGCGTTGGGGTGATCGCCTGGTTTGCCTTCCAGACCTTCGAAAATATCGGGATGGCTATGGGGTTGATGCCGATGACGGGGGTACCCCTGCCCTTTATCTCCTACGGGGGATCCTCCATGTTCGCCACTCTGGTGGGCTTTGGCCTCCTCCAAAATGTCCATCTGCGCTCTCGGTAGCGTCAAATTGGCTATCAGCCATCCATCTGCGATACTTAAGTCAAGATTTCAGGATTTCAGCGCGAATCGCCCGCCGCGAAATTGGGAAATTTGAGGTTTTTGTCAGGATTTAAACCAGGTTTTTTAGAGAATTATTTAGAAGAGGATTTGTTTTATGGCGCCAGAGCCAAAGAAATCGCGTAAGCGCGCGGCTAAACCCGCTGCGACAAAGAGTGAGGGTGCAGCAGAAGTAACTTCTGACTCCTCCACTGATACGCAAGAGAGCAAGCCAGCGGCCAAGCGCGCGGCTAAGAAGGTCATCGCTGAAGTTCCGACGGAGTCGGTAGCCCCGGCAAAGGTCAAAAAGGCCACCACCCCGGTTCCAGTTCCACTATTTCAAGAGGCGCCTATCGAAGTCGCACCCAAGAAGGCGCGTCCCCCTCGAGCAGTCGCAGCCGCCGAGGCGGAAGATTCCCCCTCAGCGGGACCGGCTGAAAGTGAAGATCAAGAGCAGCGCCGCCGTCGTCGTCGGGGTGGCCGCGGCCGCCGCCGCCCAACAGGAGAAGGCTCTGCGGAAGATCCTGTTAATGAAGATGGCGAAACGCTCGATCCAGATTCCTTAGATGGTGAAGAGGATGGTCTTAACGCCGATGGCACGACACATCGTCGCCGTCGTCGCCGTCGCGCTAAGGGCGAAGGTGTTGAGGCTGGCGAGACCGTTGAAGAAGATGGCGTCGTTACCGTTGTAAAGGTCCGCCCACCACGTGAGAGTTCACCGACCCGCACTGAACGTCCTTCTCGAAATAATCGTGAGCGCGATCGCGATCGTGGTCGTAGCCGTGATCGTGACCGCGACAGAGATCGTCGCGATGATCGTGCACCACGCGACTTCACGCGCCGTCGTGGCACCATCATCACTGAACAAGAATTCTTAGCTCGCCGTGAAAATGTCGATCGCGAGATGCTGGTCCGCCAGACTGGCGATCGCACGCAGATCGCAGTTCTTGAAGACAAGATCATGGTCGAGCACTACGTCAACCGAAATAGCAATATCTCGTATGTCGGCAACGTTTACCTTGGTCGCGTGCAGAATGTTCTTCCATCAATGGAAGCTGCCTTCGTCGATATTGGCAAGGGTCGCAACGCTGTTCTCTATGCCGGTGAAGTTAATTGGGATGCCGCAGGTATTGCCGAGGGCCAGACCCGCAAAATTGAGCATGTTCTCAAGACCGGTCAATCAGTATTAGTTCAGGTCACAAAGGATCCGATCGGACAGAAGGGTGCGCGCCTAACCTCGCAGATCTCGCTTCCAGGTCGTTACCTTGTCTACGTTCCAGGCGGAGCGATGAGCGGAATTAGTCGTCGCCTTCCCGATCAAGAGCGCAGCCGTTTGAAATCAATTTTGAAGAATTTGATCCCCGAGGAGGCCGGCGTAATTGTCAGAACTGCTTCAGAGGGAGCGAGTGAAGAAGAGCTCGAGCGCGATGTCATTCGCCTCAAGGCGCAATGGGATGACATTCAGGAGAAGGCAGAAAATCCTTCAACTTCGGCTCCTTCACTTCTTTACAGCGAACCGGATCTCACTGTCCGCGTCATCCGCGATATCTTCAATGAAGATTTCCGCAAGATGGTCGTGCAGGGTGATGAGGCATGGGATGACATCAATAACTATCTAGGACATATTGCTCCTGAGCTCACCGCCAAGATTGAGAAGTGGAGTGGCGCTCGCGACCTCTTCGCTGAAAATCGTATTGAAGAGCAACTAGCAAAGGCATTTGATCGCAAGGTTTACCTCCCCTCTGGCGGATCCCTGGTTATCGACCGGACCGAAGCCATGATCGTGATCGACGTCAACACTGGAAAGTTCATCGGTAAGGGTGGAAATCTCGAAGAGACCGTGACCAAGAACAACTTGGAGGCTGCAGAAGAGATTGCCCGCCAACTCCGCCTGCGCGATATGGGTGGAATCATCGTTATCGACTTCATTGATATGGCTTTGGAATCCAACCGTGATCAGGTCCTGCGTCGACTTGTCGAATGTCTAGGTCGCGATCGCACCAAGCACCAGGTTGCCGAAGTTACCTCTCTTGGACTCGTCCAAATGACCCGCAAGCGCGTTGGACAGGGCCTCATCGAGGCCTTCTCGACCACATGCGAATCCTGTGGCGGTCGCGGAATTCATATCCACTCGGAGCCAGTCCGCAAGGTCGCTCTCGAAAAGGATATGGAGCAGCGCTACGTCCCATCTACCTCTCGCGATGATGCGGAAGAGATCGAGACTGTTGCAGAGGTTGCGCCACCCGTTCTTCGGGATGAAACCCCTGCTGAACCACGCTCAGGGGCGCCGCGTAAGCGTCGTCGGGCAGTTAGCACGGGCGTAATTACGCCAGTTTGACCCCAGACCCCTGTAATCCGTACCCTTATCCTCTGCCTACAAGAGGCCCCCGATCTACCATGCACCGCAATTTAAAAGGAGTTCACCGTGTACGCGATTGTTAAAGCTGGCGGCCGTCAGGAGAAGGTTGCTGTTGGCGACACAATTACCGTTGATCGTATCGATGCTGCCGTTGGCGCATCGGTAAATTTCGCGGCTCTTCTTCTCGTTGATGGTGCAAATATCACCACTGATCCAAAGGTCTTGGCTGCTACCAAGGTCACCGGCGAGATCATCGAAGAGACCAAGGGTCCAAAGATCGACATCTTGCGTTACAAGAACAAGACTGGCTATCGCCGTCGTTCAGGTTTCCGTTCCCAACTCACGCGGGTCAAAATCACCGCGATTAACAACTAAGGAGGCGAGTAAGAGATGGCAAGTAAAAAGGGAGTCTCCTCGACTCGAAATGGTCGCGATTCAAATGCTCAGTACCTCGGCATCAAGCGCTTTGGTGGTCAGGTTGTAAAGAGTGGCGAAATCTTGGTCCGTCAACGCGGAACTGTCTTCCACCCTGGCAAGAATGTTGGCATCGGAAAGGATGACACACTCTTTGCCCTCGCAGCAGGTGCAGTTGAGTTCGGTAAGGCACGTGGACGTAAGGTTGTAAATATCGTCCCGGTAGTTCCTGTCGCCTAACTCGCGCAAAATAACTTTGGCGGGTCCGCGACTGCGGACCCGCTTTTATTTTTCTAGGCAGTACTAAGTCCATTTAGGAGTAAGGAGGAGCAGATGGCTACATTCGTAGATCGCGTAACTCTGCATGCCTCTGCCGGTAGTGGTGGCGACGGTTGTGTATCGATTCACCGCGAAAAGTTTGTTCCCCTTGGTGGTCCTGATGGTGGCAACGGTGGACGCGGCGGCGACATCATTCTCGTGGTTGATGACAATGTAACCACCCTCTTGGATTTCCATCATTCACCCCATCGCAAAGCTGGCAATGGGCGCCCTGGTTACGGTGATTACTGCAATGGCGGCGAAGGTGGGGACCTCGTCATGTCAGTTCCAAACGGAACTGTTGTTAAAGATACCAATGGAACAGTATTAGCTGATTTAGTTGGAGCCGGTACTCGCTTCGTTGCTGCGCAGGGCGGTAAGGGTGGCCTAGGAAATGCTGGCCTTGCCTCTCGTAAGCGTCGTGCCCCAGGTTTCGCACTTAAGGGCGAAGACGGCGAAGAGCGCACACTCATTCTTGAACTCAAGAGCGTTGCAGATATCGGCTTGATCGGATTTCCGAGCGCCGGTAAATCATCACTCATCGCATCAATCTCAGCGGCTCGCCCCAAGATTGCTGATTATCCATTCACCACTCTCGTTCCTAATCTTGGCGTTGTCCAAGCCGGGGACACTCGCTTTACCGTCGCGGATGTTCCTGGATTGATTCCCGGTGCATCGCAGGGCAAAGGGCTGGGTCTTGAATTTTTGCGCCACGTCGAGCGTTGCGCGGCCCTCGTTCATGTTCTCGATTGTGGAACTTTAGAAACCGATCGCGATCCAGTTCGCGACTTCGACATTATTGAAGAGGAGCTCTCTCACTACGGTGGGTTATCCGAACGCCCTCGTATCATCGCCCTCAACAAGATCGATCTTCCCGACGGAAAAGCCATGGCAGATATGGTGCAACCACTCTTTGAAGCGCGCGGTTACGAGGTCTATCAAGTCTCAGCTGCCGGACACCTAGGTCTAACAGAACTTAATTATGGAATGGCGCGCATCATTCAAGAGGAGCGTCGCAACAAGGCGAAAGAGGTTAAGACTCGTATTGTCTTGCGTCCTCTGGCAGTGAATGACAATGGGTTTAAGGTTGTTAAAAATGAGGACGGTTCATTTACGGTCACAGGTGATAAGCCAGAGCGCTTTGTACGCCAAACTGACTTCGGCAATGCCGAGGCAGTTGGCTACTTGGCCGATCGCCTGGCGGCGCTGGGGGTTGAGAAGGAACTTTTCAAGAAGGGCGCACGGCCCAAATCAGAGGTGCGCATCGGTACCGGTGACAAAGCTGTTATCTTCGATTGGGAGCCATCCATTGAAGCGGGCGCTGAACTCTTGGCTAGCCCACGTGGAACTGATCTCCGTCTCGAATCTCCTTGGGCAGGTCGCTATATCGAAGATGACGTTGATGAGTTATCCGAAGATGAGATTGCGATGCAATGGGAATACAACGTGGCAGATCCTAAGAATCCAAGGATCTCAGGCTGATTGATGTCTCGTCAGGTAGTTCTCGGCGCTAAGCGAGTTGTCATCAAAGTTGGCTCTTCCACATTGACTGGAAGTGCTGGTCATGAACTCGATGAGAGCGCGGTTACAGCTCTTGTAAACGTTGTCGCACAATTACGTGAACGCGGCACAGAAGTTGTACTTGTCTCGTCAGGGGCGATCGCAGCTGGTCTGGCGCCTCTTGGGTTGACTTCGCGCCCGAAGGATCTTGCAACACAACAAGCTGCCGCTTCAGTCGGTCAGGGTCGATTGATCGCGAGTTATAACAGAGCCTTTGAAGCTCACCAGATTGTTGCCTCCCAAATCTTGCTCACGATTGATGATGTGGTGCGCCGCTCTCACTATCAAAATGCGCAACGCACTCTCTTTCGACTTATTCAAATGGGAGTCGTGCCGATCATTAATGAGAATGACACGGTTGGCGTTTCAGAGATCCGCTTTGGCGACAATGATCGCCTAGCGGCGCTCGTCTCACACCTTATTAGCGCAGACCTCCTTGTTCTCGTCACAGATGTTGATGGTTTGTATGACGCACCACCTTCTCACCCTGGCGCTACCCGTATCTCGGAAGTACCTGATGTCAGCCGCCTGGGCGATATCGAAATCGGGGGAGTTGGTTCTTCGGGAGTCGGCAGCGGTGGCATGGTGACAAAGATTGAAGCGGCAAGGATCGCGACAGGTGCCGGAGTCTCAATGCTCCTCAGTACCTTGAATGAGTTGCCAGAAGCGCTCGGTGGCGCTGACCTAGGTACCGTCTTTGCTGCGCGCACCGATCGCAAACCTTCCAGACTCCTCTGGTTAGCTCACGCTGCTACCCCTCACGGAAAACTTCTCCTGGATAAGGGAGCCACTACCGCGATCAAGGAGCGGGGTACATCTCTCTTAGCGGCCGGTGTTAATGGTGTCGAGGGTGAGTTCATCGCGGGCGATACTGTGGAATTGCTCTCACCGATGCGCGAAGTAATTGCCCGTGGGTTGGTCGCCTTTGACTCCTCGGAAATTCCTGCAATGCTCGGAAAAACCACTAAGCAGTTGGCCGCAGAGTTGGGGCCTGAATACGAACGCGAGCTCGTACATCGCGACGATCTCGTACTTCTCTGAATCAGATAAGGTTGGGTCATGTCCGCTATCTCTCGCGATGATGTTGCACATCTCGCAAAATTGGCTCGGATCAGCATGAGTGATGCAGAACTTGATCACCTGGCACAAGAGATGGATCTGATCCTCGGAGCCGTCGCGCGAGTGCAAGAGGTCGCTGCCAGCGATGTGCCCCCAACGTCACATCCGATTCCCGTCAACAATGTTGTTCGCCAAGATGTAGTTCGTCCCAGCCTTACTCCGCAGGAGGCCCTCTCGGGTGCACCTGCGCAAAGTGAAGATCGTTTCAAAGTCCCGCAGATTCTGGGTGAAGAATGACAACGACTAAGTCTTCAGCGGCTGAAATGGCAACTGCCCTGGCGGCAGGAACAACGACCTCGGTTGAACTAACCCAACTGCACTACGACCGGATCGCGCAGGTTGATGAAGATGTGCATGCCTTCTTGTATCTCGATAAAGAGGGCGCACTCGAACAGGCCGCTGCTGTCGATGCTAAACGCCAAAGCGGAGAAGAGCTTGGTCCGCTCGCCGGTATTCCACTTGCCCTGAAGGATGTCTTGGCGCAGAAAGGAGTTCCAACCACTTGCGGTTCAAAGATGCTTGAAGGTTGGCGCCCGCCTTACGATGCAACCGTCGTGACGCGCCTGAAAGAGGCTGGCGTTGTCATCTTGGGTAAGACCAATATGGATGAATTTGCAATGGGATCTTCAACAGAGAACTCAGCTTACGGACCTACACACAATCCGTGGGATCTCACTCGTATCCCGGGCGGCTCGGGTGGAGGTTCCGCCGCTGCACTGGCTGCATTTGAAGCACCTTTGGCTATTGGCACAGATACCGGCGGCTCAATTCGCCAGCCCGCAGCGGTGACCGGCACTGTTGGCGTAAAGCCAACGTATGGCGGAGTCTCGCGCTACGGACTCATCGCATTCTCCTCCAGCCTTGATCAGGCCGGACCTTGCGCGCGCACGGTTTTGGATGCAGCCCTCCTTCACGAAGTAATTGCTGGCCATGATGAGCGCGATTCAACATCTATCAACGCACCCGTTCCTCAAGTTGTTAAGGCCGCCAAGAAACTTGATGTCAAGGGAATGAAGATCGGCGTCGTCAAAGAGTTGCAGGGCGAGGGATTCCAAGCCGGGGTTCTTGACCGCTTCCATGATGGTCTCGATGCCTTGGTAAGCGCAGGTGCAGAACTGGTCGAAGTTTCCTGCCCTACTTTTGACTACGCACTTGCTGCTTATTACTTGATCGCACCGAGTGAATGCTCATCCAATCTCGCGCGCTTTGATTCGATGCGTTACGGAATTCGAGTTGGCGACAATGGTGAGCGCAGCGCCGAAGAGGTTATGAAGCTCACGCGCCACAAGGGTTTTGGCCCTGAAGTTAAACGCCGAATTATTTTGGGAACCTATGCACTCTCTTCTGGTTATTACGATGCCTATTACGGATCGGCCCAGAAGGTGCGCACATTGTTGATGCGCGATTTCGCTAACGCCTTTGCCCAAGCCGATGTTCTCGTCTCTCCAACCGCACCGACTACTGCCTTCAAAATTGGCGAGCAGGTTGATGATCCACTAGCGATGTATCTCAACGACATTGCCACCATCCCAGTTAACATGGCGGGTATCGGAGGCATGTCGCTGCCCTGTGGACTGGCGCAAGAGGACGGACTGCCTGTGGGATTCCAGATTATGTCACCCGCGATGCGCGATGATTTGATGTATCAAGTTGGCGGAACACTTGAGGCCGCACTCCTCGCCAAATGGGGAGCGCCGATCCTCGATAAGGCACCAGTATTGGCGGCGCGCTAATGGCCCTTAACTACGATGAAGCGGTAGCAAAGTACGAACCAACTCTGGGACTTGAAGTTCACGTTGAGCTCAATACCAAGTCAAAGATGTTCTGCTCTTGCTCCACCGAGTTTGGCGGCGAGCCGAATACCCAGACTTGTCCTGTGTGCCTTGGACTCCCTGGTGCCTTGCCAGTCGTAAATGGCAAAGCGATCGAGAGTACGATCTTGATCGGCCTGGCTCTCAACTGTTCTATCGCTCCCTTTTCGCGCTTTGCCCGCAAGAACTACTTCTATCCCGATATGCCAAAGAACTTCCAGACCTCACAATATGACGAGCCAATCTGTGTCAATGGATATCTCGATGTTGAAATCGAAACTGAGGAAGGTCCAAAGCAATTCCGCGTAGAGATCGAACGTGTGCATATGGAAGAGGACACCGGTAAGTCCCTGCACGTAGGTGGAGCAACAGGTCGCATCCATGGCGCCGAATATTCGCTCCTCGATTACAACCGCGCTGGTATTCCTCTCGTTGAAATCGTGACCAAGATTGTTGGTGGCACTGGTAAGTACGCTCCGCAGGTTGCTCGCGCATATGTGACTGAGCTGCGCGATATCTTGCGCTCTTTAGGTGTTTCAGATGTAAAGATGGAGCAGGGCTCAATGCGCTGCGATGTAAACCTCTCACTTGCACCAATCGGAAGCGGAAGCCTTGGTACGCGTAGCGAAACCAAGAACGTTAACTCGCTCCGCTCCGTTGAACGAGCGGTTATCGGTGAAGTTATCCGTCAATCCAATCGCCTCGAGGCGGGGGAGCGCATCGTCCAAGAGACGCGCCACTTCCTTGAGGAGAGTGGGCAGACTCGTCCCGGTCGTTCCAAAGAGCAGGCCGAGGATTACCGCTACTTCCCAGAGCCAGATTTAGTACCTGTCGTTCCAGAGAGCGCTTGGATTGAAGAGTTACGTGCAACTCTGCCAGAGCGTCCATCTGTGCGTCGTGCACGCCTTAAGAGTGAGTGGTCGGTCCCGGATAAAGAGATGACCTCGCTCGTTAACGCAGGGTTGCTTGATGCTGTTGAAGAGACCATCGCTTTCGGCGCAGAACCTACCCGCGCTCGTTCGTGGTGGCTTGGTGAGATTTCGCGTTTGGCAAATGAGCGTGAAGTCGATCCAACTTCTCTCATCACCCCAAGCCAGGTTGCCGAAGTAATTTCCCTCATTCAAAGCGGAGAACTTACCGACAAACTTGCACGCCAAGTTGTTGAAGGTGTGATCGCTGGGGAAGGAACTCCAAGCGAGGTCATTGCAAAACGCGGACTCAAAGTGGTTTCAGATGATGGAGCGTTGATGCTTGCCATTGAGGCTGCCATCGCTGCGCAACCAGAAACTGCCGAGAGAATTCGCGGTGGAAATATTCCAGCAGCTGGTGCGCTTATCGGTGCGGTGATGAAGGCAACTGGCGGACAGGCAGATGCTGCCAAGGTTCGCGAACTGCTGTTGAAACACTTAGGACAATTCGAGAAAGCAACGGGAGAGTAAAAAGATGACCGAGCCAAAGAATCCCATGAAGCCGCGATCGGGTTTAGTTACTGATGGCTTAGAGCGTGCGCCAGCGCGTGGAATGTTACGCGCCGTCGGTATGACCGATGACGACTGGGTGAAGCCGCAGATCGGTATCGCCTCCTCTTGGAATGAAATTACACCCTGCAATCTCTCTCTAGATCGCCTCGCCAAAGCTTCGCGCAAGGGAGTCATTGACGCAGGTGGATTCCCAATGCAATTTGGAACTATCTCCGTCTCTGATGGAATTTCAATGGGCCATGAAGGTATGCATTTCTCGCTGGTATCTCGTGAAGTCATCGCCGACTCTGTCGAAACTGTTATGCAAGCAGAACGTCTCGACGGAATGGTGACCTTTGCAGGTTGCGATAAATCCTTACCCGGCATGATGATGGCCGCCGCGCGTATCGACGTCGCGAGTGTCTTTGTATATGCAGGTTCGACTCTTGCAGGTCAGGTTGACGGGAAAGATGTCACCATCATCGATGCCTTTGAGGCAGTGGGCGCATGTGCGCGTGGGCTGATCACCCAAGAGAAGGTCGATGAAATTGAGCGCGCTATCTGTCCAGGTGAAGGTGCTTGTGGCGGTATGTACACCGCAAATACGATGGCTGCAGTTGGTGAGGCGCTCGGACTTTCACTTCCTGGATCTGCATCTCCTCCATCTGTTGATCGTCGACGCGACGATTACGCCGTTAAAGCGGGCGCCGCAGTCGTCGAGTTGATTCGCTTAGGAATTACTACGCGCGACATCCTGACCAAGAAAGCATTTGAAAACGCCATCACGGTAGTCATGGCACTAGGTGGTTCGACCAACGCGGTGCTCCACTTGTTGGCGATTGCAAACGAAGCCGAGGTTGAACTTGACCTGGCGGATTTCCAACGCATCAGCGAGCGCACCCCACTACTCGGTGACCTCAAGCCATTCGGAAAATTTGTTATGACCGATATCGATCGCGTTGGTGGTATTCCAGTCGTGCTCCGAGCACTCCTTGATGCCGGTTTCTTGCACGGCGATTGCTTAACAGTCACTGGCAAGACCATGGCCGAGAATTTGGCAGAGCTCACTCCGTTAGATCCAGATGGCGAAGTTCTGCACTCTATTAAGAACCCACTTTCAGCTGGTGGAGGAATCACCATCTTGCACGGCACCTTGGCGACCGATGGCGCAGTTTGTAAAACTGCTGGCGTGGGGGTCGATTTCTTTGAAGGACCGGCCCGCGTCTTCGAGCGCGAACAGGCTGCGATGACCGCCCTGGAAAATGGAGCCATCAAAGCCGGCGATGTTGTCGTCATCCGCTACGAAGGCCCTAAGGGTGGCCCGGGTATGCGCGAGATGTTAATGATCACTGGCGCAATCAAAGGTGCTGGACTTGGTAAGTCCACACTTCTTCTAACTGATGGCCGTTTCTCTGGGGGAAGTACCGGACTCTGCGTAGGTCACGTTTCGCCAGAGGCCGTTGACGGCGGACCCATTGCCTTCATTAAGGATGGCGACTTAATCCGCATTGACATTGCCAAGCGCACTTTGGATCTTCAGGTCGACCCAGCCGAACTCGAAAAGCGTCGTAAGGACTTCGTTCCCGTACCCCATAAGTTCCGCCGTGGGGTCCTGGCCAAGTACGCAAAGGTCGTTGGCTCCGCCTCACAGGGCGCTGTCTGTAGTTAAATAACATGAGACCAACTTCTCATATTTTGAGATGGGTCGTGTTGGGGTTGACGGAGTTCTCTCGACCAGCGAGAATTGCACCATGACATCATCAGTGGTGATTCGAGAGCGCGCGATCTAGTCTGACTAGATGGTGCGCTACCCCTCAGTGGAAACTGAGGGGTTTCGTATTTCACGGGGTAAATGTCTTTCGAGTAAACCGACAGGGAAGGAGATGAATATGTCAGCACAAATCACCGGAGCGCAGTCACTCGTGAATTCACTTGAGTCTGCTGGAGTCGATGTCATGTTCGGAATCCCTGGCGGCGCAATCCTTCCTGCTTACGACCCGATCTTTGATAGCTCCATTCGCCATATCTTGGTTCGCCACGAGCAGGGCGCTGGCCACGCCGCCACGGGCTATGCCCAAGCGACTGGACGCGTAGGAGTTTGTATTGCGACTTCCGGACCTGGCGCCACCAACTTAGTGACTCCGCTCGCCGATGCGCAGATGGACTCCGTCCCAATCGTTGCAATTACTGGTCAGGTCGCTTCGGCTGCGATCGGCACTGACGCCTTCCAAGA
Source organism: uncultured Actinomycetes bacterium (assembly GCA_903916385.1). GTDB lineage: Bacteria > Actinomycetota > Actinomycetes > Nanopelagicales > Nanopelagicaceae > PALSA-747. The sequence goes on along the minus strand of CAIWWH010000025.1, from coordinate 13,494 downwards.
GGCTGATATCCGCGGCATAACGATGCCCGTTACTAAACACAACTTCCTAATCACAGATCCACGCGACATTCCACGCGCGATCGCTGAGGCCTTCCATATTGCAGGCACCGGACGTCCTGGCGCAGTTCTGGTCGACATTGCCAAGGATGCCCTGACCAAGATGACTGATTTCGAATGGCCATCATCGCTCTCGCTGCCGGGGTACAACCCGATCATGGATCCGACCGCTGAGTCGGTTCGCGATGCGGTAGCGCTTATTGCGGACTCAAAGAGCCCTGTGCTCTACGTTGGCGGTGGAGCAATCAAATCCAATGCCTCTGCAGAGCTGATGAAGCTTGCAGAGCTCACTGGCGCTCCAGTTGTTACAACTTTGATGGCGTTAGGCACATTTCCTGATAGCCACCCACAACACCTCGGCATGCCCGGAATGCACGGCACTGTTGCCGCCGTTACTGCGCTGCAGAAAGCCGACCTGCTCATCACCCTCGGTGCCAGGTTTGATGATCGCGTGACAGGCAAGCTCTCCTCTTTCGCACCTAACGCGAAAGTTATCCACGCGGATATCGACCCCGCTGAAATCGGCAAGAACCGTATCGTCGATGTCGCGTTGATCGGCGATCTCAAGGCGACCATCAGCGCCTTGTTGCCTGAGTTGAAGAAGAAGTTTGAAAGTGCAAAGCCTGATCTCACCGAATGGTGGGCGCAATGCAACAGCTGGCGTATCAAGTATCCACTTGGCTTCGACGAGCCAACCGATGGCTCTGTCTCGCCGCAATATGTCATTCAACGTTTAGGTCAGATCGCCGGTCCAGATGCAATTTATGTTGCCGGCGTCGGGCAGCACCAGATGTGGTCTTCGCAATTTGTTAACTACGAGAAGCCGCGCACCTGGATTAACTCGGGTGGACTCGGCACGATGGGCTTTGCTGTTCCTGCCGCGATGGGCGCCAAGGTCGGAGCCCCAGATGCTGTTGTATGGGCGATTGATGGCGACGGATGCTTCCAGATGACTAATCAAGAGCTAGTTACCTGCGCATTGAACAATATTCCTATCAAGGTAGCCATCATTAACAATGAATCGCTCGGAATGGTTCGCCAGTGGCAGACCCTGTTCTACAACGAGCGCTACTCCAACACTGATCTGCACTCCAAGCGCATTCCCGATTTTGCAAAGCTCGCCGAAGCGATGGGTTGCGTTGGCTTGCGTTGCGAGAGTAAAGAAGATGTGGATCGCGTTATCAACGAGGCGATGGCGATCAATGATCGCCCTGTCGTGGTTGATTTCAGCGTACATCGCGACGCGATGGTTTGGCCGATGGTGGCTGCAGGCACCTCGAACGATGACATCGTTATAGCAAAGTCAATGGCACCTATCTGGGATTCTCAGGAGCTATAAATGAGTACACATACACTCTCCGTTCTCGTTGAAAATAGCCCAGGAGTCCTGGCAAGAGTTGCTTCACTCTTCGCTCGCCGTGGCTACAACATCGATTCTTTGGCAGTTGGTCCAACCGAAGATCCCAATGTTTCTCGGATGACGATTGTCGTCAACGTAGAAGGTCATGCCTTATCCCAGGTAATTCAGCAGACCGATAAATTGATCAATGTGCTGAGCATCATCGAACTAGATCCAATCGCTTCGGTGCAGCGCGAACTCCTTCTCGTCAAGGTAACCACCAGCCCCGAGACTCGCTCGCAAGTTCTCGAGACCGTGCAGCTCTTCCGCGCCAAAGTTGTAGACGTTGCACAGGATGCTGTCACAATCGAGGCGACTGGAAATAGCGAGAAGATCCAAGCGCTCCTTCGCGTATTGGAGCCTTACGGCATCAAAGAATTGGTTCAGTCCGGACTCGTCGCAATGGAGCGCGGATTGAAGCCAGGAAAATCACATACCCCTGATCACGACTAAGAAAGGCAGACCCTAAAGTGGCTACCCAATATCACGATGAAGATGCAGATCTATCGATCATTCAATCCAAGAAAGTTGCCGTGATTGGTTATGGCTCGCAGGGTCATGCACACGCACTCTCTCTTCGCGATAGCGGAGTCGATGTCCGCATTGGTCTAGCTGAAGGTTCGGCATCACGCGCCAAGGCAGAGGCAGAAGGCCTTCGCGTCCTCTCGGTAGCCGATGCAGTTAAGGAAGCCGATGTCGTAATGCTCTTGGCTCCAGATCACGTGCAGCGCCACATCTACAACGAGTCGATCAAGCCAAACCTCAAGCCCGGCTCAGCACTCTTCTTCGGTCACGGTTTCAACATTCGCTTCGGCTACATCAAGCCGGAAGAGAATATCGATGTCGCTATGGTCGCCCCTAAGGGCCCTGGTCATCTCGTCCGTCGCGAATACTCAGCGGGCCGCGGTGTTCCAGTCCTCGTAGCAGTTGAGCAAGATGCAACCGGTAACGCTTGGCCACTAGCACTTTCATATGCCAAGGCAATCGGTGGTTTGCGCGCCGGTGGAATCTTGACCACCTTTACTGAAGAGACCGAGACCGATCTATTCGGTGAGCAATCGGTTCTCTGTGGTGGGGCTTCCCAGCTCGTTCAATATGGTTTTGAAACCCTGATCGAAGCTGGATACCAACCTGAGGTTGCATATTTCGAGTGCCTTCATGAGCTCAAGCTGATCGTCGACTTGATGTATGAAGGTGGAATTGCGAAGCAACGCTGGTCAGTTTCAGATACCGCCGAATATGGTGACTATGTATCTGGTCCACGCGTTATTGACCCAAGTGTGAAAGAGAATATGAAGGCAGTACTTGCCGATATTCAAAATGGCACCTTTGCCAAGCGCTTCATTGATGATCAAGATGCAGGTGCTCCAGAGTTCAAGGCGCTGCGCGCTAAGGGCGAGGTACACCCAATCGAGGCCGTCGGCCGTGACCTTCGCAAGATGATGTCATGGGTCAAGAGCTCAACAGATAATGATTACAAGGAAGGTTCCGCAGCCCGTGGCTAAACCAATCGTTCTCATCGCAGAAGAACTGAGCCCTGCCACTCTTGAGGCGCTCGGCCCTGACTTTGAAGTTAAGAATTGTGATGGCGCAAACCGCGCTGAGCTCCTTGCAGCTCTCGCTGCGGGTGCTGACGCCGTCCTGATCCGCTCTGCTACCAAGATGGATGCAGAGGCGATCGCTGCCTCCAAGGGGCTCAAGGTGATTGCTCGCGCCGGAGTTGGCGTCGATAACGTTGATATTCCTGCTGCTACCGCGGCCGGAATCATGGTTGTTAACGCACCGACATCAAATATCGTCAGTGCTGCCGAACTTGCGATTGCACTCTTGCTCGCTTCTGCTCGTTTCGTTTCGCCAGCAAATGCTGCGTTGCGCAACGGCAAGTGGGCGCGCTCGAAGTACACAGGAGCGGAGCTGTTCGAGAAGACACTCGGCGTTGTTGGCTTTGGAAAGATCGGTCAGTTGGTCACAGCGCGCATGCAGGCATTTGGCATGAACGTGGTTGCCTATGACCCTTACCTATTGCCAGCCCGCGCAGCTCAACTCGGGGTTCGCTTGGTAGAGCTCGATGAGCTGCTTCGCATCAGTGACTTCATCACTATTCACCTGCCAAAGACCAAAGAGACTGCCAACCTGATTGGCGTCGATGCGCTGACAAAGGTAAAACCGACAGTTCGTATCATTAACGCTGCGCGTGGTGGAGTCTTGGACGAAGAGGCTCTCTACAACGCACTTGTTGAAGGTCGTGTTGCTGGTGCTGGCCTCGATGTATTTGCTACCGAGCCATGCACCGATTCACCTCTCTTCGCACTCGATCAAGTAGTTGCAACACCTCACCTCGGTGCATCAACTGATGAGGCGCAAGAGCGCGCAGGTATCGCAGTTGCGGTGTCGGTTCGCAAGGCGCTCTCTGGCGAACTCGTCCCCGATGCTCTCAACGTTAAGGGTGGCGCGATTCATGAAGATATTCGTCCATCACTGCCTTTGGTTGAAAAGATGGCGCAGATCGCAACCATCATCGCGGGTGAACTTCCTACCTCTCTCGACGTAGAAGTACGCGGAGATATCTCAGGTCACGACTCTTCAGTTCTCGCCACTAGTGTTCTCAAAGGAGCACTCGTTGCGGTAGGAGCAGAGTCCGTTACATATGTGAATGCACCCGGCCTCGCTGCAGAGCGTGGCATGACCTCATCAGTTACAACCAATCCCGAGAGCCCTGAATATCGCAGCATGATCTCTTTGCGCGCTGCACTCCCAGATGGTCGCTCGATCGTCGTCGATGGCACCTTGATGGGTATCCGCCGCGTGGAGAAGATCATTGCGATCAACGGGTTTGATCTGGATCTGCCTCCAACAGAGCACTTGCTCTTCTTGCAGTATGCAGATCGCCCAGGCGTCGTCGGGGCTGTTGGCGGAGTAATTGGTGCTGCAGGTATCAACATTGCAGGCATGCAGGTTGCTCGTAGCGAAGCAGGCGGAGAGGCTCTCATGGCACTGAACATTGATTCAGCGCTCTCTGCAGAGATCGTTGCCAAAGTCGCTCACGAAACAGGTGCTGAGCTCGTTCGCACAGTCACCTTGGTCTCGTAATGAAGGAATTTAAATTAGCGGTCATCGCTGGAGATGGCATTGGGCCCGAGGTCGTTGCTGAGGGACTGAAAGTCCTCGACAAGGTTGCCGCTAAGTACGACCTCTCCTTCACCAAAATTCATTACAACTTGGGAGCAGCCCACTGGCATGCAACCGGAGAAGTATTGAGCGATGAGACGATGGCAGAGATCGCCGAGAACGATGTCATCCTTCTCGGCGCGGTTGGGGACCCAACTGTCCCTAGCGGCGTTCTTGAGCGCGGGCTTCTTCTTAAGCTGCGCTTCGCCTTTGATCAATACGTCAACCTCCGTCCCGCAAAGTTGCACGCTGGTGTGAAATCACCACTTGCGACTCAAGCACCTATTGACTTCATCGTTGTTCGCGAAGGAACCGAGGGTCCGTACGTTGGTGCAGGCGGAAATCTTGCCTTTGGCACAGATGCGGAGATTGCAACCGAAGAGTCACTCAACACTCGTCGCGGTGCAGAGCGCGTCATCCGTGATGCCTTTGCTCGCGCATCTGCTCGCCCGCGCAAAAAGTTGACACTGGTACATAAGAACAATGTTCTTACTCATGCGGGTGGGCTCTGGACTCGTACCTTCAATGAAGTAGCAAAAGAGTTTCCGGATATCACAACTGATTACATCCACGTTGATGCGGCTTCGATGTTCTTTGTGACTAACCCAGAGCGCTTTGATGTCGTGGTTACAGATAATCTCTTCGGAGATATCTTGACTGATATCGCCGCTGCAATCTGTGGTGGAATCGGCCTTGCCGCATCTGGCAATATCAACCCAACTGGGAAGTTCCCTTCGATGTTTGAGCCAGTACATGGATCTGCTCCAGATATCGCTGGAAAATCACTCGCCGATCCAACAGCGACAGTTATGTCAGTTGCGATGCTCTTAGCCCACCTCGGTGAGTTAGATGCGGCCGCTGATGTCGAGCGTGCAGTCGCTGCAGATTTATTGACCCGTGCAGATACAAAGAGAAGCACCGTACAAATCGGCGACGCACTGGCAGGAGCCCTCTAAATGAAGATCAACCTCAACCCGAATCCCAATCCTGCGAGCGATGCGGATCGCGCTGCCAAGATTGCCGCAGGCGGATTTGGAAAGTATTACACCGACAACATGGTGATCGCCGAATGGACTGAGGCAGAAGGTTGGGGAGATGCCGAACTCAAGGCGTATGGCCCACTTTCTATTGATCCCGCCACATCGGTACTGCACTACGGACAAGAGATCTTCGAAGGACTGAAGGCATATAGCCAACCTGATGGGGGAGTCAGCCTCTTCCGCCCGGAGGCAAACGCTGAGCGTTTTCGTCGCAGCGCAATTCGACTAGCACTTCCAGAATTGTCGATCGCGGATTTCATCGCGACGGTCGAAGCGCTTGTCAGCAAAGATCGCGCATGGGTTCCGCAAAATATTGGCGAATCCCTCTACATCCGTCCATTCATGTTCGGTAGCGAAATTGGTCTAGGAGTACGCCCAAGCAACCAGGCGACCTACTTAGTCATCACCACCCCAGCATCGGCATATTTTAATCCCGGTAAAGCCGTCACCGTCTGGATCTCAACAGAGTTTGTCCGTGCCGCTCCGGGTGGTACCGGAGAGGCCAAGACCGGCGGAAATTACGCAGGCTCACTTCTTGCTCAGAAGCAAGCTGCAGCAGAGGGTTGTGACCAAGTGGTTTGGCTCGACGCAATTGAACGTAAGTGGGTCGAAGAGATGGGTGGAATGAATCTCTTCTTCGTAAAGGGTGCAGGCTCTGGAGCAACAGTCTTTACTCCCAAGCTCACCGGAACTCTGCTCGCTGGAGTGACTCGTAGTTCGATTCTTCAAGTCGCTCAAGACCTCGGATATCAGGTTGAAGAGGGAATGATCTCCATCGATGATTGGCGCGATGGCGTTACATCCGGCGAGATCACAGAAGTTTTTGCTTGCGGCACAGCAGCTGTAATCACCCCCGTTGGTGCAGCCAAGAGTGCTGCAGGTACTTGGCCAACCGGGGATGGAAACCCTGGTCCGATCACAAATCAGATTCGTGAGACCTTACTTGGAATTCAACATGGCACTCTCGAAGACAAGCACGGCTGGAATAAGCGAGTCTCTTAATGGCAGTTTCTGACGCATTTCATATCTATGACACCACTCTGCGCGATGGCGCGCAGCAAGAGGGGCTCAACCTCTCGGTGCATGACAAGTTGGCTATTGCACGCCACTTGGATGATCTGGGCGTTGGATTTATTGAAGGTGGGTGGCCGGGAGCAAACCCAAAGGACACCGAGTTCTTCAAGTTGGCTCAGACCGAGTTAAAACTCAAGAACGCCACCTTCGTTGCCTTTGGTGCAACTCGTCGTCCAGGAGTGCAGGCGGCCGATGATGTACTGCTGCGCGCCTTGCAAGATTCAGGCGCACCCGCAGTAACTCTCGTGGCAAAGAGTCATGATCGCCATGTCGAGCTTGCTCTCAAGACCACCCTTGATGAGAACCTCGAAATGATTCGCAGCTCGATTAAATTTCTCCGCGAAGGCGGTCAACGCGTCTTCCTTGACGCCGAACACTTCTTCGACGGTTACCGCTCCAATAAGGCTTATGCCTTAGAAGTCGTTCGAGTTGCCGCAGAATCTGGCGCCGACGTCATCGCGCTCTGCGATACCAACGGAGGCATGCTTCCCACTGAACTAACGGATGTGGTGCACGAGGTCCTACATGCATCATCTGCTCGCCTAGGCATCCATTGCCACAACGACACTGGATGTGCGATCGCAAACTCTCTTGCTGCTATTGATGCCGGAGTTACGCACGTGCAAGGAACGCTCAACGGATACGGCGAGCGGACTGGCAACGCAGATCTAGTAAGCATCATCGCAAATCTTGAACTCAAGATGAAGAAGCCTGTGCTCCCAGCAGGAGCCCTGCAAGAGTCATTCAGAATTTCACATGCCGTTGCCGAAGTAACCAATGTGGCACCTAGCGCTCGTCAACCATATGTAGGGACATCTGCCTTCGCCCACAAGGCAGGACTGCACGCCAGCGCTATCAAAGTCGATCCTGCGATGTATCAGCATGAAGATCCAGCAAGTGTTGGAAACGATATGAGGATGTTGGTCTCAGAGATGGCCGGCCGCGCCTCTATCGAATTGAAATCAAAGGAACTTGGAATAGATCTCGGTGGCGATAAAGAAGTAGTCGCTCGCGTCGTAGAGCGGGTCAAAGAGATGGAGTCTCGCGGCTTCACCTTCGAAGCAGCAGACGCCTCCTTCGAACTCTTGTTGCGTGAAGAGATCGCGGGCAAGCGCGCCAACTTCTTCACGATCGAAGATTGGAAGACCACCGTCGATGGCGATGCCAACGGGGGAGTCACCTCAAAGGCAACGGTCACGCTCACCGCTCATGGTGAGAGCATCGTTACTGAAGGTTCAGGAAACGGCCCAGTTAACGCGATTGATACTGCGCTGCGTTCGGGCTTGCAGAAGTTCTACCCAGAACTCGAGCGCCTAGAACTCACCGATTACAAGGTTCGTATCCTCGAAGGTCGCCTCGGTACCGGCGCTGTTACCCGCGTTCTGGTAGAAACTAGCGATAGCGATGGATCGTGGACCACTGTCGGAGTTCATGAGAATGTCATTGCCGCATCCGCGATGGCGCTGGAAGATGCCGTTACCTATGGCCTACTCAGACAGGGACGCAAACCCGAGTAGCCTTTAAGGCATGAGTTCAGAGTTGATTGCGCAGTACGAGGAACATCTTGTTCTCGTCCGCAATCTGGCCGAGAACTCGATCAAGGGATATGTAAGTGACCTCGAGTCTTTTCTCAAGCATCTGGAGAAGTTGCATATCGATGAGTTCTCGCAACTAGAGCTCACTCACGTTCGCTCGTGGTTGGCTGAATTGCAAGGTGCGGGTGTCGCGCGATCGACGATGGCCAGGCGGATTGTTTCGATTCGCGCATTCACGTATTGGGCGGCAAGCCAAGGGTGGCTCAAGAGCGATCTTGGTGCTGAACTCGCGATTCCAAAACCACATAGGACGCTCCCCGAAGTTTTGGATTTAACCGATACCGAAACTGTGTTGGCCAGCATGCAGATGCGCGTCGATGAAGAGCCAACTCCTTTAACCATCCGCGATCTTGCAATGATCGAAGTTCTGTACGCGACAGGGATTCGCGTCTCAGAGCTCTGCGGTTTGGACATTCGTTCGATCGACGAATCCCGTAACACTCTGCAGGTGATGGGTAAGGGGAGCAAGGAGCGGGTCGTTCCAATGGGGGTCCCGGCCGTTCAGGCGTTAAATAATTACTTGGCCAAGGCGCGACCAGCGTTAGCCAGCGAGAAGTCCGGTAGCGCCGTCTTTTTGGGATCGCGGGGGAGTCGGATTGATCAACGGACCGTCCGCGGTGTGGTCTATGAGGCGATGGCAGCGGTTGGTTCGAAGATGGGGCCGCACGGTCTGCGCCACACGGCGGCAACCCACCTTTTGGAGGGCGGAGCTGATTTACGCACCGTTCAGGAGATTTTGGGACACTCTTCGCTCTCAACGACCCAGATTTACACCCACGTTTCGCCAGACAGACTGCAAAAGGCCTTCGATAACGCCCACCCCCGGGCCTGAATTACCTTCGATTTCAGGGAAGTAGACCAGTCCCCTTAGAATTACCCCAGCAGATCGCAAGGTCTGACTTCACGCATCTATCCAGTTCAGGCTGGAAACCATTTCGGTCTTACTCAACGAGTAAGTCGGTGCCCAGATGCTAGGGAAACGGCAAATTGCCGCTTCGACAACCGAGTGCATGCGCTACTGCATGCAATAAAGGAGAGTGCCGCCATGGCGGTTGTAACAATGCGAGAACTCCTCGACAGCGGAGTCCATTTCGGACATCAGACCCGTCGTTGGAATCCAAAGATGAAGCGTTTTATCTTCGCTGAACGTAACGGTATCTACATCATCGACATTCAGCAGTCGCTCGGGCTTATCGATTCAGCCTACGACTTCATTAAAGATACAGTCGCAAAGGGTGGACATATCCTCTTTGTTGGCACCAAGAAGCAGGCACATCAGCCAATCATCGAGCAGGCTGCTCGCGTTGGAATGCCTTACGTCACCGAGCGTTGGTTGGGTGGAATGTTGACCAACTTCCCAACTGTCTACAAGCGTATTCAGCGTTTGAAGGAGCTCGAGCAACTCGAGCAGAAGAACGATCAAGTTTTAACAAAGAAGGAGCTCTTGGTTCTTCGTCGCGAGCGCGAGAAGCTCACTAAGAACCTTGAAGGTATTCGCAACATGACCAAGTTGCCTAGCGCAATCTGGGTAGTCGATACCAAGAAAGAGCACCTCGCAGTTGCCGAAGCTAAGAAGCTCGGTATTCCTGTTGTTGCTATCTTGGATACCAACTGTGATCCAGATGAAGTCGATTACAAGATTCCTGGTAACGACGATGCAATCCGTTCTATCGGACTCTTGACTCGCGTGATCGCAGATGCAGCAGTTGCTGGTCTTGCAGCACGCTCTGCAGCAGCTGCCGCACTTGCTGACAAGGTCGCCAAAGCTGATGAGCAGTTCACAGAGGTTGAGTCTGCGCTCGCTGCTACCGAAACCGTCGCGCCAGAACTTGAGGCACCAATCGGTGAATCAGCAGAGTTTGAAGTTGGAGCCGGTGAGGCCCCAGTCGTAGAAATTACTGTTACAGAGACAGCAGCACCAGAAGAAGTAAAGGGAGAATAATTCGTGGCTTCATATACAGCTGAAGATGTAAAGCGTCTGCGCGAGGCAACAGCCGCCGGCATGCTTGATTGCAAGAAGGCGCTCGATGAGGCCGATGGCGATTTTGATAAGGCCGTTGAGATCATTCGGGTAAAGGGACTCAAGGGAGTTACCAAGCGCGAAGGTCGTACCACCTCAAATGGCGTAGTACTGGCAAAGGCTGAGGGCAACCTCGGTGTCATGCTTGAACTCGCATGCGAGACAGATTTCGTCGCAAAGGGTGAGCGTTTCGTTGAGTTGGCTGAAGAACTCTTGGCACATCTCTTTACCTCAAAGATCTCTGCTCTCGATGCCTTCTTGGCTTCGACCCTTCCATCCGGTGCAACCGTTCAGGCTCGCATCGATGAGGGCAATGCAACTCTCGGTGAGAAGATTGAATTGCGTCGCATCGCAGTTCTTGAAGGTTCACCTGTTGCGCTCTACCTGCACCGCACCAACCCTGACCTACCTCCACAGCTCGGCGTGCTTGTACAAACAACCACAGAAGCTCCTGAAGCAGGCAAGGATGTTGCGCAGCACATCGCAGCGTTTGCTCCGCAATACCTCGACCGCGACTCAGTTCCAGCAGAGGCGATCGCAAACGAGCGTCATATCGCTGAAGAGACTGCTCGCAATGAGGGTAAGCCTGAAGCCGCAATCGAGAAGATCGTTGCCGGCCGAGTGACTGGATTTGTGAAGGAAGTTAGCCTTCTCGAGCAAGCCTTCGCGAAGGATGCCAAGAAGACAGTGCAGCAGGTTCTCGACGAGGCAAAGACAGCCGTGTCGGCGTTTCACCGTTTCCGAGTTGGACAGTAATCTCAGCACCATAGATTCTGCCGCTTAAAGTTCCACTTAAAGTTAGGAGCACTTGCCATGACCAACTCAGGTTATAAGCGAGTGCTCCTTAAACTTTCTGGAGAGGTCTTTGGCGGAGCGAAGGGCATCGGTGTTGATCCCGATGTCGTGCACGATATTGCAGAGCAGATCGCAGAGGTTGTCCGCGGTGGAACCCAGATCGCGATTGTGGTCGGCGGCGGTAATTACTTCCGCGGTGCCGAACTACAACAGCGCGGTATGGACCGGGCGCGCGCCGACTACATGGGCATGCTTGGCACTGTGATGAACTGCTTGGCGCTGCAAGATTTTCTAGAAAAAGAGGGTATTGAAACCCGCGTGCAGACCGCCATCACTATGGGTCAGGTCGCCGAGCCTTACATTCCACTACGCGCTATCCGCCACCTTGAAAAGGGTCGCGTCGTCATCTTTGGCGCTGGTGCAGGAATGCCGTACTTCACCACCGATACTGTGGCTGCGCAGCGCGCCCTTGAAATTGGTTCAGAGGCCCTACTGCTCGCTAAGAGCGGAGTCGATGGGGTTTACACCGCAGATCCGAAGAAGGATCCAACGGCTACTAAGTACTCTTCGATCAGCTTTGATGATGTCATTGCCAAGTCATTGGCCGTTGCAGATGCGGCGGCCTTCAGCCTCTGCCGCGAAAATAAGTTACCGATTGTCGTTTTTGACCTCAAGAGCAAGGGCAATATTGCGCGCGCGGTGCGCGGCGATGCAATTGGTACTCTAGTCTCCTAAAGGTTCTTCCCCTCGCCCGAGCGGGTACCGATTCGCCTCACCTTGAAGGAGCGAGATGTCTGATTTAGCAACCACGCTGGCCGATGCCGGCGCCAAGATGAGCAAGGCCGTTGAGGTCGCAAAAGAGGATTTCGGCTCCATCCGCACCGGACGCGCCCACCCCGCTATGTTCCAGAAGATCATGGTTGATTATTACGGGACTTACACCCCTCTTGCCCAGTTGGCTACTTTTCAGGTCCCTGAGGCGCGTATGGCGATCATCTCTCCCTTCGACAAAGGCACTATGGCATCGATCGAGAAGGCGATCCGCGAATCAGATCTCGGTGTAAATCCCGCTAATGATGGCGCTGTCATCCGCGTTAATTTCCCTCAACTTACTGAAGAGCGCCGTAAAGATTTTATTAAGGTCGCTCGCGTAAAGGCTGAAGAGTCGCGCGTATCAATCCGAAATATCCGTCGCGCAGCTAAAGAGACGATGGAGAAGTTAGAGAAGGATGGCGAGATTGGAAAAGACGATCTCTCCCGTTCGGAAAAGGAACTTGAGAAGGTAACGACCGATCACGTAGCCAAGATCGACGAGCTTTTAAAGCATAAGGAGTCCGAACTCCTCGAGGTGTAACTACACCTCTGGGGTTTACTCACCTATGGATGATTTACATTCGATAAACGAGGCAATTAATAAGCGCGCGGGAAGAGATCTCCTCCCATCAATCGCGGTATCGCTTGGAATTCTGGGAGTCGTATTTGGTGCTTTAAAAATTACCCCAATTATCTTTGCTGTAATTGTCTGGATCGCGATTCTGTTGGCGATGCGAGAGATGCTGCGCGCTTACAAATTGGGTGGCATCGAGATCTCCGAACTACCTCTTTACATCGCGGCAACTGGAATTCTTGGCGCTACTTGGTACGGAAAGATCGAAGGCCTCGCCGTCTCGCTGGCGATTGTTATCCCTAATGTCATGGTCTACCTGCTCCTCGTATCACCCAAAGATTTTGTACAGCGCTCGACTGCCGCGGTATTTGCCATCTTCTATATTCCATTCCTAGCGGGCTTCGTGCTCTTGCTGGCCCACGCACACAGTCCGATTCCAAAGGTCTTCACCTTGGTCGTTCTCGTGAGCTTCAACGATACCTTTGCCTATTTCTCGGGGGTCCTCTTTGGCAAACACCCAATGGCTCCACATATCAGCCCCAAGAAGACCTGGGAGGGTCTGGCAGGTGCGATAGTGGCAACAACTGTCGCGGCGGGCTTTGTCTTTGTCTATGTCCTTGACGATTACTGGTGGTTGGGAGCGCTCGTTGGCGCGCTGGGAGTAGTCACAGCAACCTGTGGCGACCTCATCGAATCTGCTGTTAAGCGTGATCTCCATATAAAAGATATGGGAACGATCCTGCCGGGACACGGTGGAATTCTCGATCGAGTAGATTCACTTCTCTTCACAGCACCATCTGTCTGGTTCGTCTTCGAACTCATTCAACACTTCAAGTTATAAGGCGGCGGATATGAGCGAAGATAACTCTTTGAAATTGGTCTTTGATGAACCAAAGCAGCGCGTTAAGCCACCGCGCCACTTTGCCGATTTAGATCCTGCTGGCCGCAAAGCCCTCGCC
>CAIWWH010000024.1 GCA_903916385.1 uncultured Actinomycetes bacterium | reverse complement strand
TTCCCCCATGGCTACTAAGTTAACTGCACGAGGTCGGGGCGTCGTACGCGGCGCTGCTGTCGCATCGCTATTGATAGTGATTGGCGCAGGTTTTAGCGCCGTTGGTAATGCATCCGAGAAGGGCGTTCCGTCAACGCCTGCCTCTCAAGGCTACGTCCGCGTGGTTGTGGCGCCTGGTGAGACCTTGTGGTCACTCGCTTCAATGGTTGCCGGCAATGGTTCTGTGATCGCTGTCGAACAGAAGATCGTCGATGCCAATCAACTCCAATCGACTGATCTGGCTGCGGGGGATCGTTTGTGGGTTCCAGCTAAATAACCTTCTTCGGTTGGTTTGAGCGTGTTAGCCTTTGCTTATGGGCGATCAGGTAAAGGGTAAGGATTCTGGTGTGGAGGAAGTTCCATCCACAGTTCGGGCCACTCGAAAGGGCCGCACCAATTCTTCTCGGTTAAGTTCCAAACATCAGGTGACAATTCCAGTCGACGTGCTGCGGGAGGTTGGTTTAAAGGTGGGGGACGAGTTGGTTTTTAAAGTTGAAAAAGGAGCGATTGTCATTACAAAAAAACGAATTGATTTGTTGGAGTGGATCGCGAGCTTGGGTGGCTTGTATGACGGTTATGACTTCGCAGCAGAACGCGCAGATGCATGGCCGGATTAATTTTAGATTCTGATGCACTTATTGCTTTAATGAACGTAAATGATGAGCATCATAAAAGCATTATAAAACGCCTGTTTCAGACACAAGATGGATTCAGCATTTCAGTTGTCACCTACTCCGAGGCTCTCATCAGATCTTTTGAAACTGGCAAGGAAAGTTTGATGATAGAAAGAATTAGTGAATTGGTAAATGAGATTGTTGAAGTTACGAAATCAATAGCTGAAATTGCCGCCGATCTTCGTGCCTCAGCGAAAATAAAGTTGCCGGATGCGCTCATTGCAGCAACGGCGATCGAAAAAGGATTGACCTTGCTCACCTTCGATGAAAAGCTTGCCAAAAAGACCCCTGGGGCCGAACTTCTCGGCTCATAAATGCCCTTTTGGTGCGTAGGAAGACTCCGGACTACCAGCGGGGTATTGGCATTCTGGGTGCTTGCTGAGTCTTTCAAATACTGGCTCTGGGGCTATTCCAAATACTTTGTCTAGGGCGTAACCTCCTTCGCACGCGACATTGGGGTTGCGGCTAAAGGAGAGAAGATGACCGATTACATCGCCCCTGGATTACCCGGGAGCAAAGCTGTATTTAAGAGTAGATATGACCACTGGATCGGTGGCAAATATGTTGCCCCAACATCTGGGCAGTACTTTGAAAACGTCACTCCTGTTACAGGAAAAGTATTTTGTGAAATAGCCCGCGGAAACGCAGCCGATATTGATTTAGCACTCGATGCCGCACATAAGGCGGCTCCGGCTTGGGGTAAAACCTCAGCTACAGCACGCGCGATCATTCTTAACAAGATCGCCGATCGCATGGAAGAGAATCTGGAAGCTATCGCTGTCGCTGAAACATGGGATAACGGCAAGCCAATTCGCGAGACGATCAACGCAGATATTCCGCTTGCGATCGATCACTTCCGTTATTTTGCTGGAGCAATCCGCGCCCAAGAAGGATCACTCGGAGAGCTAGATAACGACACCGTTGCCTATCACTTCCACGAACCACTAGGTGTTGTCGGCCAGATCATTCCTTGGAACTTCCCAATCTTGATGGCTGTCTGGAAGCTGGCACCTGCGCTCGCTGCCGGTAACTGCGTAGTGCTAAAGCCCGCAGAACAGACCCCAGCCTCGATCATGTTCTTGATGGAGTTGATCGCTGACTTGCTACCTGAAGGCGTTATCAACGTCGTCAATGGTTTTGGTGTTGAAGCGGGTAAGCCACTTGCATCATCTCCTCGTATTGCCAAGATCGCATTTACTGGTGAAACCACCACCGGTCGCTTGATCATGCAATATGCATCTGAAAACATCATCCCAGTCACACTCGAACTCGGTGGAAAGTCACCAAACGTCTTCTTCAACGATGTAGCCGCGCATGATGACGCTTTCTATGACAAGGCCCTAGAAGGCTTTACTCTCTTTGCTTTGAACCAGGGCGAAGTCTGTACCTGTCCTTCACGTGGCCTGATCGAAGCCGGGATTTATGACAAGTTCTTAGGCGATGCAACGGCCCGTACCAAGGCGATTAAACAGGGTCATCCACTTGATCTTTCGACGATGATTGGTGCCCAGGCATCTAATGATCAGTTAGAGAAGATTCTCTCCTACATCGAAATCGGTACCAAAGAGGGCGCAAAGATTCTCACCGGCGGTGGCCGCGCTGATCTAGGCGGAGAGTTGTCGGGTGGTTTCTATGTCACTCCAACAATCTTCGAAGGTACAAATAAGATGCGCATCTTCCAGGAAGAGATCTTCGGACCGGTTGTATCTGTGACCAAGTTTGATGGATTCGACAACGCCATGGAGATCGCGAATGACACCTTGTACGGCCTAGGCGCTGGCGTATGGACTCGCGAGATGAATACGGCTTATCGTGCCGGTCGTGAGATCAAAGCCGGTCGCGTATGGACCAACTGCTACCACGCCTATCCTGCAGGCGCGGCTTTCGGTGGCTACAAGGCATCTGGTATCGGTCGCGAAAATCACAAGATGATGCTCGACCATTACCAACAGACCAAGAACTTGTTGGTCTCGTATAACCCAAACAAGCTTGGATTCTTCTAAGCCGAGGGTTAATACCAATTCACAAGTAAGTCCGTAGTAACACCGTAGTAAATAAAGGAGTAAGTAATGGAGTTCCCGTCGCGCGTTGATCTCACGGAGGACGCTGCAGCTTTGCTGCGCAAACTTCGCGCGATTCATGGGCCACTGATGTTTCATCAATCAGGTGGTTGCTGCGACGGGTCTTCTCCTATGTGTTTTCCTGCCGGTGAATTTAGAACCGGGGGACAAGATGTACTGCTGCGCTCGCTGAGCGTTGAAGGAATTGCAGAGCCGATTGATTTTTGGATGTCGGCATCGCAATTTGAATATTGGAAGCACACCCACCTGACCGTTGATGTGGTCGTCGGTCGTGGTGGTGGCTTTAGCTTGGAGTCTCCTGAAGGCGTCCGATTCTTGATTAGGTCGCGGCTTTTTAGCGATGAGGAGTGGGCGGCCCTCGAGGGCGAGACGATTGTGACTGGGGCCCGGTAAGCGCCTTTTAGACAGTGTGTACAGGAAAGTTCCTTTATCGGTTCAAGGTGAACTTTCCTGTGAAATTGCTGCGACACGCCGAAAGCCATCTCTAAAACTCTCAAGTGCGGGTGTACGGTTGGCACAAGATGTAGGGGTGAAACTCGTTTTATCCTCCATTAGTTGTGTTTTTGCAGTAATGTCAGCGGCTCACGGTAACTTCCTGGTTCTCTTCCTCAAGAGCCAAGAAACTGCCTTATCAGCGTTAATTCAGTACTTACTAAGGAGCAATTCACATGATCTGCCCATTCTGCCGGCACGATGACTCTAGAGTCGTTGATTCCCGCCCTGCAGAAGAAGGCACCCTCATTCGCCGTCGCCGCG
>CAIWWH010000023.1 GCA_903916385.1 uncultured Actinomycetes bacterium | reverse complement strand
TTTCAAGCAGAAGACGGCATACGAGATGACTAGTAGTGACTGGAGTTCAGACGTGTGCTCCTCCGATCTCTCACGATTTTCAGTCGCGCGCTCGTACCAACTGAGCTACCGAGCCAATATTTCTCGCACTTTTAATGCGCGAGATAAAGGTACCTAGCGACCCAGACGGGACTTGAACCCGCGACCTCCGCCGTGACAGGGCGGCGCGCTAACCAACTGCGCTACTGGGCCAAACTTACTTTCATAAGTTAGCTGTACTACCTCATACCCATCAACCGTTCCCAGTTGGCGAGAGTGCCCCCAACGGGGTTCGAACCCGTGTTACCGCCGTGAAAGGGCGATGTCCTAGGCCTCTAGACGATGGGGACTAGAAGCGAAGGCTAAGGGTATCGGAGAGTAGCCCTCTATCAAAACCAATGTACGGGCAGCAAGAAACCCCTAAAAATCAAGGATTCCTAGGGGTTTCTTGGCTTTAAGAGGTTACTTGATCGACCACTGGGTGGTCACGGTGACAGTTACATCCTGTTGCCCGAGATCAATCTGGGCAGGGGTAGTGGCTGCATCTGACTTCGCCATCGCCATAACTAAAGGTTGTGGACCAGAGTTTTGAACCGTCTCATCGATGGTCAGAATCTTGCCGATCTTTGCACCCGCGAGAGAGGCATAACTTGTTGCCTTCTCCTTCGCCTGAGATATCGCCTTAGCTCGAGCGCTTACTTCTGCTGTGCTCTCATCAAATACATATGACGAGGTGCCATTAATTTGGAGCGGATTTCCAACAGCGTTCTGAGCCGCCGAAACAATCGCGCCAGCGTTAGCGGCGTTGCGGATTGTGACTGTAAATTGTTGGGTCGCTTGATACCCAGAGATCTTGGAAGTTCCATTCGTTGAATACACATAATTAGGAGTGACGTTCAGAGTCTGAGTCTGGATGTACTTAGCCAGGACACCAGAAGAGATCAAAGTCTGGCGGAAAGTATCTGCAGACTTGCTGGTGCTAGATAGCGCTGCGGCACTCGTAGTTGCTTTGGCGGTGACGCTGGCATCCAAGCGAACGGTGTCTGGAACGACGGTCGTGGTACCTGTCCCAACTACGGTTACATAGCGCTGCGTATTACTTGGGTTTTGATGGACGGCAATCGCTAAAACAGAGAGCGTCAGGATTGCAAAGAAGATTCCGCGAAATATTTTCATGTTTAATCCTCTCATGGTGGTCTGAGTATTCTCTTAATAATTAGTGACAGAATGCTGTTATGAATTTCTTATCGATCTGCACAACAGAGACGATCAAGAGTGCTGCGCTCGCACTTAAGAGCGGTGAATTAGTCGCCTTCCCAACAGAAACCGTGTATGGCTTGGGTGGTGATGCATCCAATCCCGAGGCGGTCGCCCGCATCTATGCAGCAAAGGGTCGCCCAGCGGATCATCCACTGATTGTGCACATTGCATCCCTCGATGGAATGGGGCAGTGGGCTCGTGACATTCCCGAATATGCAATCACCTTAGCTCGCGATTTCTGGCCCGGCCCTCTGACCTTAGTCCTTAAAAGATCGGATCTGGCCGAGGATTTCATCACAGGGGGTCAGGAGACCGTGGGGTTGCGGGTGCCTGCACATCCGATAGCTCTCGCTTTAATTAAAGAGTTCATCGCTCTTGGTGGTTATGGAATCGCGGCACCGAGTGCAAATAGATTTGGTGCGGTGTCTCCGACAACTGCACAAGCGGTTGAAGAAGAACTCGCTGCATTTCTACATGAGGACGATTTGATCCTAGATGGTGGCGCCTGTTTGGTAGGTGTGGAGTCCACGATTATTGATTGCACTGGACCAACACCGATGGTGCTTCGCCTCGGCGCGATCACCCCACTGATGATTGAAGAGAGCACCGGGCTCGTTGCTTTGGAATCTAATCCATCAGCCATCAGAGTTTCAGGTTCATTGGAATCTCATTACTCACCGAAGGCTAAGGTCATCTTGGATGTTGTTGCGGTCGCCGGTGATGGGTTGATCGCACCCGATCAGATACCAACGCCCAATGGCGTAATTCGCTTAGCTGCTCCAAGCACAATAGAAGAGTTTGCGCGCGTTCTCTATCACGCCCTGCGAAGCGCAGATCAACAAGGTTTAGAGGTAGTTGTGGTCCTCCAACCAGGAGGCGATGGATTGGCCGCTGCGATTCGAGACCGTTTGCAACGTTCGTCGAGTGAGTAATCCACTGATTTAACCCGAATTGGGAGCAAGACCAGCGGACTGATAACCTCAGCGCACGCAAGTGCCTCAAACACTTGGGCCCCTAGCTCAGTCGGTAGAGCAACGGACTTTTAATCCGTGGGTCGTCGGTTCGAGCCCGACGGGGCCCACGATTTTCCCCTCAATCACTTACAAAGCGCTCACGGGTTTACGGCAACTCTTCTCCAGTGCCAAAACTTGAGGAGAGTTCTTCTGCGGGGCGTAGCATCAACAGATGGTCCCTGTTGCCACCAAGGCGCTGCATCCCACGGCTCAGAAGTTGGTGGATACTGTTAAAGAGATGCTCAAAGAGACGCCTTACAACAACATCAAATCTGAGAATGTCCTCTTCCGCAGCAAAATTTCACGGGGTCCGCTCTACCATCACTTCGAAAATTTTGAAGATTTGATCGAGGTCGCGCAAACTCAGATTTATCAAGACTATGTGGGTGGTGTCTTTAACTCATTGATGAGTGCGCTATTGGCCCTTAAAGACCCGATGGCGACTCGAGATGAATTCGCTCGGATCGTCCGCGAAAGCGAGTCCGGAAATTCCGAATCCTTACGCAGGCAGCGGGTCGGCTTGGTGCATAACGCGGCTTCAATTCCGAGTTTCGGGGAGAAGTTGAGCGCGACGCAAGAGATCTTGAATCAGCAGTGGATGAAGATCTACCAGATCTGTATTGATAAGGGTTGGGCGGACGTGTCAATTGAACCGCGGACCGTAGCTATCCTCATGCAATCAATATTCTTTGGGCGAATTTTGGATGACATATCTCCACTCCAGATGAATCCAGAAGCCTGGATAGTCACTTTGACTCGCCTCTTGGATAGTTTCTTCTTCAATACAGTCCTAGCGGAGCGCATTCAGTACTAGACAATTCGTCAATCTCCCCGAAAATTGCGAGGGTTTTAGAGACTCCTTAGGATTCTCTCCTGTACGACCCATTCACTTCCAAAGGGGAATTACGTGACTGATCAAGCCACTGCAAAAAGCTCACATCGCCGACTTATTCTGGTCGCCTCGGTTGTTGCCATTTTCTGGCTTTTCATCAGCAGTGCTACTGGCCCACTCTTTGGAGACTTATCGAGCGTTCAAAAGAATGATAATTCAAAATTCTTGCCGGCTGGCTCTGAGGCCTCGCGCGCTTCAGATGCCATCTTGAAGTTTTCTGACACCACCTCCAGTAGCCAATTTCCAACTCTGATCCTCTTTGAAGGAAAAGTTGATGCGAGCAAGGTTGCGTCAGCAAATGCATTTGTGCAATCTCTCGCAACCAAGAATCTCGTGGATTCCAAAGGAACCCTCATCAAGGATGCCAAGGGCAACCCAATCTCGATTCCAATCTCTAAATACCTTTCGCCTGGTGCGCCGATCTCTGCATTCCCTTCTGCGAAGAGCGATGCAATCTTGGCCAATCTTCCGCTCGATGCGAACCTCTCACAAAAGACTCTCCCCGATAAGAAGCCAGCGCTACTTGAGATCGTTACAACGATTCGTTATTACGCGACGCAATACGCGCAGGAAAATGGATTCATCACACATACAACTGGGTTAGGCGGACTCTTCGCCGATCTCTTCAACGCTTTTAGCGGACTCGATTCGAGTTTGCTGCTGGTAACCGGTGGTGTGATCGCGCTCATCCTGATCTTCGTGTATCGCTCGCCCGTCTTGTGGATCTTGCCCCTGCTCTCCGCCGGGTTTGCACTCACGACAGCAGGTGGAGTCATTTACGAGCTTGCTAAGCACAACATCATCACCTTGGATGGGCAGTCACAGGGAATTCTCTCTGTGCTAGTTCTTGGTGCGGCGACCGATTATGCGCTACTGCTTATTGCCCGTTATCGCGAAGAGCTTCACAATTACGAGCACCGTGTTGATGCGATGAAGGTTGCCTGGCGTGGAGTCGTCGAACCCATCGTTGCTTCTGGTACCACAGTCGCCCTGGGTCTATTGGTTCTCTTGCTATCTCAACTCACAAACAATCGCGGTCTTGGTCCCGTTGGAGCGATTGGCATCGTTTGTGCGATGATCACAATCTTGACTCTGCTTCCTGCACTGCTGGTTCTCTTTGGTCGCTGGATCTTCTGGCCAAAGCGCCCCAAGTTCAATACCGAAGATGAGAAGCTCTCTGGCGTCTGGTCAAAGGTTGCGAAGTCAACTGAAAACAATCCTCGTAGATACGCTGCGATCGCTACTTTAGTTCTCGTAGTACTTGCTGCGTTCGCCGTGACATTGCATCCGAATGGGCTCTCAACGGCGCAATCTTTCACCAAGCGCACCGACTCGGTTATTGGACAAGAACAGTTGACGACCTACTTCCCTGGTGGACAAGGTCAACCAACACAGGTCGTCGTTAGCGCCGATAAAGCTAAATCTGTAGCAACCAAGTTGCTGACCCTCAAGGGAGTTAGCCAGATTGCTCCACAGACGGAAAGTCCAACGTCGAGCGCGGTCAAAGTAGTAGATGGCAAGGTCTTGCTTAACCTGACGCTGGCATATGGTCCAGATACGGCGAAGGCGATCAAGTTGATTCCGCCAATTCGTGCGGAGGTCCGCCAGATTGATCCAACTGCGCTTGTTGGGGGAACTTCATCGGTCTACTACGACATCGATGCCGCAACGCGCACCGATCAGAAGGTGATCATTCCTCTCATCTTGTTGCTCATCTCCTTGATCTTGGCGCTGCTCCTGCGATCCATCGCAGCTTCGCTACTGCTCTTGGGTTCTGTCGTTATTTCCTACTATGCGACTTTGGGCGCCTGCTCTCTCGTCTTCCACCACCTCTTCCACTTTGCGGGCGAGGACTCATCCTTCCCACTCTTCGCCTTCGTTTTCTTGGTCGCCCTTGGAATCGATTACAACATCTTCTTGATGACGCGCGTGCGTGAAGAAACAATCAAATCTGGAACCCGAGCTGGAATGACTAAGGGTGTAACTGTGACTGGTGGGGTAATCACCTCTGCTGGAATCGTCTTGGCCGCTACCTTCAGTGTGCTCGGAATCTTGCCACTGGTCTTCCTCGCTGAACTCGGTTTTGCCGTCGCCTTTGGCGTACTTCTCGACACCTTGCTCGTCCGTTCGATCTTGGTTCCTGCGCTGGTGCACAGCATTGGGCCAAAAGTCTGGTGGCCTTCTAAACTGCAGCATGATTAATTTCTCCGCTGAAGTCAGCGCAGCGAAGGCTGCTGGTCAGCCGATCGTTGCGCTGGAGTCCACGATTATCAGTCATGGTCTGCCACGCCCTCGCAACCTCGAGGTTGCCCTTGAGGTCGAGGCGATAGTCCGCGACGCTGGAGCCGTTCCAGCGACGATCGCCCTCATTGATGGTGTTGTACACGTCGGACTTGAACCTCACGAGTTGGATCGAATTGCAAACGAAGATGGCGTCGTCAAGGCGTCAACGCGCGACCTTGCCATTATCGAAGCCACCGGAAAATCTGCGGCAACCACTGTTGCGGCGACTGCACACATCGCATACCTTGCTGGGATCTCCGTCTTTGCAACTGGAGGTTTAGGTGGAGTTCATCGCGG
>CAIWWH010000022.1 GCA_903916385.1 uncultured Actinomycetes bacterium | reverse complement strand
ATATGTAATCGCTTTGATCTCATCGTGCAGCGTGATCCATGACCACCACTGCTTTCCGGAACCTAACTTGCCTCCCAGACCCAAACGGAAAAGAGGCAATAAGCGACCAAGTGCTCCGCCCGTTGGATCTAAAACTAAACCCGTTCGGATCTTGACGGTGCGAACACCAACTGCGTGATCCGCAGCGCCTTCCCATTCACGACAGACCGCGGACAAGAATTCCTCACCACTTCGATCGGTCTCAACGACAGCGCGATTGCCTGTCTCGCCATAGAAACCGATGGCGCTTGCCGAGATAAATACCTTTGGCTTAAGTGCGGTCACTGCATTGGCAATTGTGTTCGTACCCAGCAAGCGCGAGTTAAGAATCGTGGCGCGATATTTGGTCGTCCAACGCTTATCTCCGACGCCCGCTCCAGCCAAGTGAATGATCGCGTCAACGCCTTCCAGCGCTGTTAAATCAACGGTGCCTGCGGCGGGATCCCACTGCACCTCATCGGGCGAATTCGGTTTGCGGCGCACCAGACGCTGCACAGTGTGACCTTCAGACTTGAGGTGCCCGACGAGCGCCGTTCCTATAAGTCCCGTGGACCCAGTTATTGCTACGCGCATGGGCGACCGCCTTTACAAACCTAGATCGGATTCGAAGCTTCCCTCTTCGAGTCGCTCCTTGAGTGTGACTAAGAAGCGAGCTGCATCGGCGCCATCGACGATACGGTGATCATACGAGAGTGCAAGGTAAACCATCGAGCGAACTGCGATGGTTTCTCCACCATCTGTTCCCTTCATGACCATTGGACGCTTCACAACCGAACCAATTCCCAAAATTGCAACCTGTGGTTGGTTGATGATTGGGGTATCGAAGAGTGCGCCGCGACTTCCGGTATTTGTAATGGTGAATGTTCCGCCACCAAGTTCATCTGGCGAAATCTTGTTATCGCGGGTGCGCGCTGCGACATCGCTGATCTTCCGGGAAAGACCACCGATATTGAGATCGCCTGCATCCCGCACAACTGGAACCAACAGTCCACGCTCGGTGTCGACCGCGATGCCCAAGTGCTCTGCACCGTGATACGTGACTTGATCGCCATCGACTGAAGAGTTGAGAACTGGATGTTGCTTCAACGCTTCGCAGACAGCAACTGCAAAGAATGGCAAGAAGGTAAGGTTGACACCTTCGCGAGCAGCAAATGATGCCTTCGCCTTATCGCGCAAACGAGCGATCTTGGTGACATCTACTTCGACAACGGTTGTGAGTTGCGCACTCACTTGAAGTGACTCAACCATGCGAGCAGCGATCACTTTACGTAAACGCGACATGGTTACGGTCGTGCCGCGAAGTGGTGAGACAGCAATCGGTGCCGCTGCCTTTGGAGCACTTGGTGCTGCAGCGGGCGCAGCAGGAGTTGAAGCAGGAGCAGCAGTAACAGGCTTAACTGCCGCCAAGATATCTTCCTTGCGAATACGACCGCCTACGCCACTTCCCTTAACGGAAGCGAGGTCCACACCTTGTTCTTTTGCGAACTGACGAACGATTGGTGTCACGTAAGAGTCATCAAGAGCAACTGGGGCCGCAGCCGCCGCAACGACTGGAACTGGCGTCGCAACTGGAGCTGCAGGTGGTGGAGGAGGCGTTGCAACAGGCGCAGCCACAACAGGAGCTGGCGCAGCCACAACAGGTGCAACGGGTGCTGGAGTTGCTACGACAGGCGCTGAACCAGCAGCACCGATCAAAGCTAAGCGGGCACCAACAGCGACCGTCGAATCAACCGCTACATCGATAGCAAGAATCGTTCCTGTAGCAGGCGATGGAATCTCGGTATCAACCTTGTCAGTCGAAACTTCCAGGAGTGGCTCGTCTACGTTGATTGTGTCGCCAACGCTCTTGAGCCAACGGGTAACAGTTCCTTCGGTAACTGACTCTCCAAGAGCAGGCATCGTGACGACAACTCCAGCAGCGGCACTGACAGGTGCGGCACTAACTGGGGTT
>CAIWWH010000021.1 GCA_903916385.1 uncultured Actinomycetes bacterium | reverse complement strand
GGGCGAAAAGAAATTCACCCGCTGACCTTTCGGCCAACGGGTGAATTCTAGGCAACTACTGCTACTTCTGATCGATTGTACGAATTGGTCCTTTGAAGTGGTTCTTAGCTCCGGCAAACCACCAGATCAGAGCGCCACCGAGAATGACGATGACGGCAACCGGGGTGTAATTGAAACTGACGAGAGAGAATCCTTTACGGAACGGAATCGCCGTGGGAGTCGCCGGCAATATGAAGTAGATCGAGACGATTGCTACTTCTAAAACTGCCAAAGGTGCTATCCACTTCCAGTGCTTGCCTAAATTCCATTCGCCTTGGACGAACTTATCTCCCATGCGCCAGCGCAGATAGATTGGAATTGCAAAGGCGGTAAAGAGACCGATTACCGTGATGGAAGTTACGGCGAAGAAAGCCACTGGATAACCAGGGACGCCCTTTGGCGCGTAGAGCGCTGGAAGCGTAATAACCAATGCTGCCGTAGCAAGACCGATTGCCGCGTTAGATGGGTTTCGATTTCCGTCGAGCTTAGAGAACCAACCGCTTCCTGGGACAGCTTTGTCGCGAGAGAAAGCGAAGAGCATGCGCGAACCAGCCGTTACGCAAGACATTCCGCAGAGGAATTGACCGACGCAACTAATGATGAACACGAGCTTCGCCCAGATTCCAAGACCGAGCACAGTCACAATAACTGCTCCCGAAGAACCGCCGCCCTTGCTGATCGCATCGGCTTGTGGCCCAACGATTGAGAAGAGCATGGCAAGCAACATGATCCAACCTGCAACACCCGAGTAGACAATGGACTTCCAGATTCCCTTGGCAGCTTCAGTTGATGCTCCGCCGGTCTCCTCCGACACGTGAGCCGAAGCGTCAAAACCTGTCAAGGTGTATTGAGAGAGCAAGAAACCTAGCGGAAAGATGTACCACCAGAACTTCCCGTTACCTGTTCCGAATCCACCGTTATTAATGTGATGCGAGAAAACCCAAGATGCGCTGGCATGGTGTGTTGGGTAGAAAATGAAGATCAAGATAATCGTCGCAACGCCGACAACGTGCCACCACACATTGACACCCTGGAACTGGTGAATCAATTTTGCTCCATACACGTTGATGAGCACGTGAAGCAACAAAATGATTACGAACATCAAGAAAGTCTGCTTGAGGTTAGTTGGGTTGAACCACTTCCAATATTGCGCTGCTGCATTCTGAGCGAAGAGCGCTAGACCAAAATCCACACCAGCGGTTACAGCGATAAGTCCCATCAAGTTGAGCCAGCCGGTAATCCAACCGTGGATTGGCTTTCCGAGCTTTAGCGACCAATAGTAAATTCCGCCAGCCGTTGGCATTGCTGAAACCAACTCTGCCATCGATAGTCCCACCAATGTCACGAAGGTGGCGACTAACGGCCAACCAAGAGCGATTGCTACTGGGCCACCGTTATTCCAAGCCTGACCGAAGGTTGTGAAGCAACCCGAAAGAATCGAGATGATTGAGAAGGAGATTGCAAAGTTATTGAAGCCGGACCACTTACGGTCGAACTCCTGTTTATATCCAAGTTCCGCTAATTTTTTCGCATCTGCGTCATGAGTACTGCTCATATATGTGCGTCCCATCCGTTAGTCGGTGATCCGATTTCCGTGGGGTGCCAGAGGATGCGCCTTCCGCGGATTGAGGGTAAGTGTGCCTTGTCACTTTGCCTTTTGGAAGGGAGTTCGAGGGAGTTTCTCAGACTTTTATATATCTGTCGCCACGAAGCGCCTTCTATTGTGCGCCCCTAATCCCCCGAGTAACCTCGCTCCATTCAGCCACTCGAACCTGCGCGTTCGATCTAGTCGGAGGTATTTGTGTCTCTCTCCTTGGAGCAGTTAAAGGAAGATGTCGCCAGCGGAAAGATCGACACAGTTGTTGTCGGTGCGACGGATATGCAGGGTCGATTGCAAGGCAAGCGGATCCACGCACCCTTCTTCATAGCTGACACGATTAAGAATGGCACCGAGGGGTGCAATTACTTATTAGCAGTTGATATAGATATGAATACCGTGCAGGGCTACGACGTTTCATCATGGGATACTGGTTATGCCGATATGGGGATGGCGCCAGATTTTGAAACGCTGCGCTACCTACCTTGGCATGATGGAACTGCGATGGTCGTTGCGGATTTCGTGGATCATCACAAACATGACATATCGGTCTCTCCGCGCTCCATCTTGAAGAGGCAGCTCGCACGTCTGGATGCCGCAGGCATGCTTGCTCTCTGCGGAACAGAGCTTGAATTTATTGTCTTCCAAGATACCTTTGAGCAGGCTTGGGATAAGGGGTACAAGGACCTCACCCCCGCCAACCAATACAATGTCGATTACTCATTAATTGGTACAGCGCGTGTTGAAAAGTTGCTTCGTGCAATCCGCCTCAACATGCATGGGGCTGGATTGATTGTCGAATCCGCAAAGGGTGAATGTAACTTCGGACAACACGAGATCGCCTTTAGATATGAAGATGCACTGCGCACTTGCGATAACCACTCGATTTACAAGATGGGCGCTAAAGAGATTGCATCTCAGCAAGGTTGTTCACTTACTTTTATGGCGAAGTTCAATGAGCGTGAAGGTAGCTCCTGCCATATCCACCTCTCCTTCCGTGGCAAGGACGACTCCGCGGTCCTTGCAGGAGATGCCGGTGATGGACTTTCAATAATGGGTCGCCACTACTTGGCCGGTATCCAGGCTCACATGCGTGAGCTCACCCTGCTCTTCGCTCCAAACATCAACTCTTACAAGCGCTATCAATACGGCACATTCGCTCCCACGGCGCTTAAGTGGGGTCGCGATAACCGTACCTGCGCGCGACGCCTCGTCGGTCAGGGGCATTCACTCCGCATCGAGAACCGCGTGCCAGGCGGGGATGCCAATCCTTATCTCGCCGTCGCCGGGATGGTGGCTGCCGGACTCGAT
>CAIWWH010000020.1 GCA_903916385.1 uncultured Actinomycetes bacterium | reverse complement strand
CGAGATCTCTGATCGCTTTACGCTGCTCAACATTGGCAAGTTCGCTCGTCGCAACTCAATACCGACAGTTGTCTTCAGCCATGAAACCCTGCGCGGCCTATCTAATCGCTTCTTGCCAGTTTGGTTGCCCCGCAAAGCGATCGTTAACTGGCACAACCGCCGTCTGGCACGCAACTTTGATCATGTAATTGCCACAACGGAATTTGCTGCCGCAGAGTTCCGCGAGATTGGCACCAAGAACTTGGTAAAGATTCCTCTCGGCGTTGATCTCATCAACTTTAGCCCTGATCACTACAACCCTGAATTTCGCCAAGAGCTCCTCAAGGGCTCTGAAGTCCTGCTCGTGCACTGTGGTCGTCTGTCACCCGAGAAAGAGCCACAACGATCCATCGAGGCGCTCGTGGAACTACGCAAGCGTGGCATTGATGCGCGTCTGGTGATCGTCGGAATCGGACCGATGTGGAAGAAGATCCGCCTGATGGCGAAGGATCTACCTGTTGATACTTTGGGTTACATCGCAGATCGCAAGCGCGTTGCAGCGATCCTTTCCAGCGCTGATGTTTCATTGGCCCCAGGTCCTCTAGAAACTTTCTGCTTATCGGCACTTGAATCTATTGCCAGCGGGACTCCCGTCGTTGCGTCGCAGAGTAGCGCGGTCGGTGAATTCCTTAAAGTTAATCTGAAGAACCCAGCGGGTGCGGTTGCCGCCGATAATGGAGTGGCCTTCGCTGATGCGATCGAATCGCTCTTGTACCGCCCTAAGTTGCGTGGTGTTGCGCGCGGCGCGGCAGAGGCGCTGCCTTGGGATAAGACAATTCATTTGATGATGTTGTTGCATGGTATTGAAGGGATCGGTAGCAAAACTCCTTCGGTAGTAATCAAGAGAAAGTTGATGATCGCATCATGACGACTCTCGCTCCACAACAGACCAGGCAAGTTCGCTTCACGGTAATCGGTGACTCTGCAGCATTTGGCACGGGCGATACTGACGAGCTCGGCAATCCACGCGGTTGGGGTTACTACCTCAGCGAGGTCTTTCAAGATTCTTGTCAGTACTTCAATTTCTCTCGCCCCGGTGCTAAGTCTGGTGAAGTAAAGAGCGTGCAACTCCCCCGCGCTTTGGAGACAACTCCAGATATCTGCGCTGTGATTGTGGGCGGCAACGATATGTTGCGCAATGGCTTTGACCCGCGCGCGCTTTACGAGAATATTTCAGATACCTGTCGCGAACTGATGACCCGTGGCACCGAAATCATCATGGTTGAACTCCACGATCCAGGTGAGATCCTGCGTGTCCCTCGTCTGCTTAAACGTGTGATTCGTCGCCGTGTAAATGCTGTTAATGCGGTGTATTACCAAGTGGCTCGTGAACTTGATTTGATTTTGATCCGTACCCGCAACATTCCACAAGTACACGATGTCTCAAATTGGCACATTGATCGTATGCATCCAGGCCCACGCGGTCACAAATTGTTGGCGCGCGAGATGGCCTCTGAACTGCAAGCTCGCGG
>CAIWWH010000019.1 GCA_903916385.1 uncultured Actinomycetes bacterium | reverse complement strand
GTCGAGGCTCTCTCTCGCGGAGCAAAACTCGTACACGCAGTCGAATCAGAGGGCGATATGGGCAACGTTGCAATCAGCAATTTCCAACTCGTGAACTCTCCAGCCGGCTCGTATCGGGTATTTCATACAAAGGCGGAGCGCTTTCTTGAATCAGATCATGCAAATGAGAAGAGCCAGTACGACATTATCTTTATGGATCCGCCCTACGAACTTTCGAACACGGCAATTGAGCAATTGCTTGCTGCAATTCTTACTCGCTCGCTACTGCACCCACACGGGATCATTGCAATTGAGCGCGAAAGCAAGGGCGCTGCCTTTACCTGGCCAACCCCTCTAGAAGAGATCAAAGTGCGCTCATATGGCCAGGGCAGTATCTACTACGGGGGCTACTCTGCTAGCGTTTTGCCGTGAAGAGAGTTGTCTGCCCTGGATCTTTTGATCCCATTACCTTCGGACATCTCGACATCATTGAGCGCTCTGCCAAGATGTTTGATGAAGTCGTGATCGCTGTCCTGGTCAATAAGACAAAGAGCACCCTCTTTACTGTTCCCGAGCGGATCGAGATGATCTCGGAGGTCACCGCAAAGTTTTCCAATGTCCGAGTTGACTCGTGGTCTGGCCTGCTAGTGGATTATTGCGAAGCGAACAATATCGACGTGATCGTAAAGGGCTTGCGCGCGGTAACAGACTTTGATTACGAGCTACAGATGTCCCAGATCAACCTACAGTTGAAAGGGATAGAGACGCTCTTTATGTCGACCGCCCCGGCACACTCATTTCTCTCCTCATCGCTCGTAAAGGAGATTGCCAGTTATAACGGCGATGTATCGAATTACATCCCAGCACCCCTGCTCGAAAAGTTAAAGGCCAGGTTGGCGCTCGTACATGGAGGTAACTAATGGAAGCAGTAGATCGCGTCCAAAGTGCAATTGCACTCGTTGAAGAGGCGCGCGGAGTTCCACTATCTGCCAGCTGTGTCGTCCACCGCGGCGAACTTCTCGAACTACTCGATGGCGCCCGCAACTCCTTCCCGCGCGACTTCGCGTTGGCTCAACAGATCATTGAAACGCGCGAGCAGATCATCGAGGAGGCGCGCGCCAGCGCAGATGCGCTCATCGCCCATGGCCGCGAAGAGGTCGCCCGCATGGTTGAGCAGACGGAGATTGTTACTGCCGCCCATACCGAAGCGAAGCGCATCTTGGCAGCAGTGGAGGAAGATGCCCGCGTAGAGCGCGAAGAGATTGAGGCTTACATCGACTCTCGCTTGGCGACCCTTGAAGTTATTCTGACTAAGACACTCGATGTAGTGCACCGCGGTCGCGAGAAGTTACAGGGCTTTGAAGAGAAGCACGTCCTCTCTGAACTCGCTGAATAAAGAGCGATGACAACTAAGAATCCATTTCTATTCAGTTGCCACGATCTGCCGCGTCGTGCAGGTGAGATGCGTGAGTACGAACTTACCTACGACGAACATGAGCCGATTGGAGTTCCGCTGCTCGCTATACCCGGCGACGGCGCTATCTACCTTGATCTGCGAATCGAGGCAGTCGAGCAAGGGGTTCTCGCTACGGGCACTGTCTCGAGTGAGGCAATCGGGGAGTGCACCCGCTGCCTAGAGCCCGTGACTTTCGATATAGACGAGACCTTCCAAGAGCTCTACCACTATCAGGTGGACTACAGGCAGAAGCCCAAGGCCAAGGAGATCGATGTCGATGACGAGGATGAGCTCCTTGAGATGGATGGCGATTTCATCGATCTCGATGCCCCTATTCGCGACGCCCTGATCCTCAACCTGCCGGTCAATCCCCTCTGCAGCGAGGATTGCGAGGGGTTATGCCAGACCTGTGGGGTCAAATGGGCCGATCTACCCGATGACCACGCCCACGCCGCAGCCGATATCCGCTGGGCTGGCCTCACCGATTGGAAAGGGCCAAACTCCTGATCTCTCTCGTTTTTACTATTTTGGGGCTATGGGGGATACTTATCGCCTCGAAGTCCTCTCGAAGGTAGGCCGCCCAGCGGTCGCCGTTAATTACTTTGATTCACGAATAACAAGGAGTTCACCATGCCAGTCCCAAAGCGAAAGATGTCGCGCTCGCGCACTCGCTCACGTCGTAGCTCATGGAAGACAACTCCAGCAGCAACATCACTCTGCGCACAGTGCCAGCAGCCAAAGCTGCAACACACAGCTTGCCCAACCTGCGGTACCTACAACCGCCGTCAGGTCCTCGAGGTCTGATCTGTCCGCTAGCCTGACCGAACGCCTCGGCATTTCGGTTTCAGGGGAGTTGCTTGAACTTGCATTAACCCACCGCTCATTCGCTTACGAATCGGGCGGTCTGCCAACCAATGAGCGCCTGGAATTCTTAGGCGATAGCGTCTTGGGTCTGATCATCACCGAAGAGTTGTACGCAAAATTTCCAGACCTCGACGAGAGTCGGCTATCACCGCTTCGTTCTGGGGTCGTCAATACAAAGGCTCTCGCTCTCATCGCTCGCGAACTCTCGCTTGGTGATTATGTCCGTATCGGCAAAGGCGAAGAGAGTTCTGGTGGTCGCGATAAAAATTCCATCTTGGCAGATTCGCTGGAAGCGCTTGTTGGTGCGATCTATCTAGAACATGGTCTCATTAAAGCAACAGAAAAAGTTTTAGAGTGGTTTGGCCCATTAATTCAATCCGCAAATGCGCAAGGCGCCGGAATCGATGGCAAGACCGCGCTACAAGAGTTGGCAGCGGCGCGAGGGCTTGGTGCTCCCGAATATGAAATTGATGAGTTTGGTCCCGATCACGATAAAAGTTTCGTTGCGCTAGTCGTACTGGCGGGGGAGCGCTTTGCGCCAGGCGGCGGCAAGAGCAAACGCGAAGCCGAACAGGTTGCGGCAAAGTTGGCGCTTGAAGTTTTAAATGCCCGAACTTCCTGAAGTAGAAACTGTCCGGCGGGGTCTTGAGCCATGGTGCCTTAACCAGACGATATTCTCAGTAGAACCGCTGCATCCTCGTGCAACCAATGCGCGATCACTCTCTGCTATCACTGATGTTTCGGGAGCAACGATCAAGAAGATTGCGCGGCGCGGAAAATTCTTATGGTTCGAGTTAGACCGACCTTATGCGCTTGTTGCACACCTGGGAATGAGCGGCCAATTCCGAATCCAACCTTTCGGTGCCGCCGATGAGAAACATTTACGCGCCAGATTTTCCTTGTCGAAGAACGAACTGCGCTTTGTTGATCAGCGCACCTTTGGATGGCTGGCGATCAGCGCTCTGGAAGATGGAGTTCCGACGTTGGTATCCGCGATTGCTCCAGATCTCTTTGATAAAAAATTTGATCGCGCCGCGACGATTACGAGATTTCAGAGCAAGAGAAGTGAGATAAAACGGGTACTCCTCGATCAGAGCGTTATGAGTGGGGTGGGCAATATCTATGCCGACGAGTCATTATGGCGCGCCAAGATCCACCCGCAGAGCATCGCTGCCGAATTGAGCTTGCGGAAGATCGGCCAACTCATCGACTCTGCCGAGTCCGTAATGTCTCAAGCACTACTTGAGGGTGGCACCTCATTTGATTCGCTTTATACCAACGTCAACGGAGAGAGCGGATACTTTGAACACTCACTGCAGGCGTATGGGCGTGAAGAGCAGCCGTGCGCGCGTTGTCACGCACAGATTCGAAGGATCGTAATCGGTGGTCGTTCATCGCACTTCTGCCCCAAGTGCCAAAAACGGTGAGGGCAGCGTCGCGAGCGCTTCCTGTCTGGATTCACCCTCAGATAGAGATAGGTTTTCCCCGTGTATTTAAAGAGCATTAACCTCAAAGGGTTCAAATCCTTTGCCTCCAGCACCACTCTGCTCTTTGAGCGGGGGATTACCTGCGTGGTTGGTCCAAATGGCTCTGGAAAATCCAATGTGGTCGATGCCCTTTCGTGGGTAATGGGTGAACAGGGAGCAAAATCCCTGCGCGGCGGCAAGATGGAGGATGTCATCTTCGCCGGTACCAGCGGACGCGCTCCACTCGGTCGCGCCGAGGTTTCCGTAACCATTGACAACTCCGATAACGCGCTGCCGATCGACTTTGCCGAGGTAACTATCTCGAGAATCCTCTTCCGCAACGGCACTAGCGAATATCAGCTCAACGGCGAGACAACCCGCCTGCTTGATATCCAAGAACTCCTTAGCGATAGCGGCATAGGCCGTGAAATGCACGTGATCGTGGGTCAAGGCCAACTGGACGCAATCTTGCTCGCCAACCCCGAAGAGCGTCGCGCCTTTATTGAAGAGGCGGCCGGAGTACTTAAGCACCGCAAGCGCAAAGAGAAAGCGCTTCGCAAACTCGACTCCATGCAGGCCAACCTCGCACGTATTCAAGATCTGACCGTGGAACTGCGCCGCCAACTCAAGCCGCTTGGCAAGCAAGCTGAGGTTGCCCGCCGGGCTTCGACGATTCAATCGGATGTACGTGATGCCAAGTTGCGCTTGCTCGCTGATGATCTGATTTCACTGCGCCAAAGTTTTGATGCTGAAATTGCCGACGAGACTTCATTGCGCGCACGGCGCGATCAAGTAGAAGCGGCGCTCGCCGAATCTCGCGCGCGCGAAGAGCAATTAGATGCAACAGCTCTGATCGAAAATCCACTCCTTGTGCAGGCACAAGAAAATTTCTATCGCCTCACTGCGCAGCGTGAGAAATTCCGTGGCATTCAATCACTCGCCTCTGAGCGTGCCCGCTTCTTGTCGGAAGAGCGCGATGAAGCGCGTGCAAACGGGCGCGATCCCGAAAGCATGGATGCCGAAGCTCGTTTGCTTCGCGAGGAAGAAACTGCACTTTCGCAACAGGGTCAATCCGCCCGTGCATCTCTCAATACGATTACCGAAGCTTTACGTGCGGCAGAAGCGCAACTGGCTCAAGAGGAGAATCAGGTTGCCGCCGCGCAACGTTCCATTGCCGATGCGCGTGAAGGAACTGCCCGCCAGGAGGGACATATCAATGGTCTAAGAGCGCGCATCGATGCCACCAATGCTGAGATCACACGCCTTACAACTGCGCGCCAAGAGGCAGAATCGCGTTTACACGGATTTAGAACTGAGTTCGCCTCCCTTGAGGCAGAGATTGCCGGCGTCGATCGATTTGAACCTGCCCTTGATGCAGATTTCGAGAAGGCTCTTGCAGAGTTAACTGCGGTGAGCGCGAAGCACGCTGCCCTGCTAGAAAATGAACAGAACGCCAGTAGAGAACGCGCGGGCCTTACCGCACGGCTTGCGGCTCTCGAAGAATCACTCCTTCACCGTGACGGAGGAGAAGCAATTCTCACCGGTCGGGGCGGCGCCAAGTCGCGCGGTCGCTTATCTACATTGATCAGCGTTGACTCCGGCTGGGAGACCGCTGTCGCTGCTGCACTTGGTCCGCTTGCAGAATCGATTGTGGTTTCAGATTTAGCTGCTGCAGTTCACGCAGTATCGATGCTTAAGTCCGAGTCGGCGGGACAGTCAGAACTCCTCGTTGTCGATGGAGAATTTAATTCGCGCTACTCGATTCCATCTGGCTTCTCATCGCTGGCCTCCCTTATCAAAACTGATGGCCTTGAAGCGATGATCGAGGCGTTGCTAGGCGGAGTAGTTGCCGTTGAAGATATTGACGCCGCAGAACGTCTGATTTCGCAACATCCAACTTTGATGGCTGTAACACGCGATGGTGATTTGATTAGCCGAAATCGTGTGCGCGGTGGATCGGCCGGCTCAAATAGCGCGATCGAAATTTCAGCCCTTATCGAAAAGACTCGAAGCGCCCTTAATGAAATTATCGCGCGTTGTGACTCCCTGAAATTCGAACTTTCGAAGTCGACTAACTCCGTTGAAATTGCGCAGAAGGCGCATGACACCGCTCTTGCTGGCCTCAATGAATCCGATGCCAAGATGTCAGGGCTTGCCGAACAGATGGCTGTCGCGGGACAGAATGTAAAGAGTTCCCAGGCCGAGGTAGAGCGCTTCAACGCGACCCTCACCGCAGCGAGCGAACAGCGCGCCTCTGATGAGCGCGATCTAGAGGTGGCCATTGCCCAATTTGACTCGCACCAGACTCCACCAGAGCCAGACCTCCAGACACTCGAAGATATCCGTGCGCGCGTCACCGCTGCCCGGGCTGTTGAAGTTGAAGCTCGCCTAGAACTTCGCACCATGGAAGAGCGCATCACCGCCGTTGGTGATCGTGCTCGCACTCTTGAACTAAGCGCACAGGCCGAGCGCGATAACGCCGTAAAGGCGATAGCCCGGATGGCGCAACGTTCAGTCGCAGCGACAAAAGCGCGCGAAATCGCCGATCTTGCT
The DNA here is from genome assembly GCA_903916385.1 of uncultured Actinomycetes bacterium. Taxonomy (GTDB): domain Bacteria; phylum Actinomycetota; class Actinomycetes; order Nanopelagicales; family Nanopelagicaceae; genus PALSA-747. Next base: position 1,796 of record CAIWWH010000019.1, on the reverse strand, counting down.
TACGAAGCCTTGATTCAAATTGAAGTCACACTCGCTAAGGCGCTGACAGAGCGCGAGCGTTTGGAACTTTCTCGCACTGATCGTGAGGGCGAGACTCTTAATGTTCGCAGCAAGATCCGCGAATTAACCTCTGAACTCGAACACCTCACCTCAAGCGTGCATCGCGATGAAATTGTCCGTGCCGAACAGCGACTTCGCCTAGAGCAACTCGAGTCGCGTGCGGTTGAGGAACTTGGAGTAGATGTCGAGACCCTGGTAGCCGAATACGGACCCGAGAACGATGTGCCTACTTTGGTCGAAGATGAAGAAGGTAATTTCGTTCCTGGGGATCTCATTCCATATCGTCGCGACCAACAAGAGAAACGCCTTGCGCAAGCAGAGCGTGGACTCGCGATGCTCGGCAAGATCAATCCACTCGCACTCGAGGAGTACACCGCTCATGAAGAGCGCCTGAAGTATTTGGCTGAACAGTTAGAAGATTTGAAGAAGACCAAGCGTGACCTTTTGGACATTATCAAAGAGGTCGATGAGAAAGTTGTTCAAATCTTTAGCGATGCTTATCACGATACCGCGCGCGAATTTGAAAAGATCTTTGCTCGTCTATTCCCGGGTGGCGATGGAAAGTTGATTCTTACCGATCCTAATAACATGATGACGACCGGAGTTGACGTTGAAGCTCGTCCGCCTGGAAAGCGCGTCAAGCGTTTGTCTCTTCTCTCCGGTGGTGAGCGCTCTCTCGTTGCAGTTGCAATGTTGGTCGCTATCTTTAAGGCGCGCCCAAGTCCGTTCTATGTCATGGATGAAGTCGAAGCCGCACTTGATGACACCAACCTCAGTCGACTGCTCGGAGTATTTGAGGAGCTTCGCGAAAAGTCGCAGCTAATCATCATTACTCACCAGAAGCGCACGATGGAGATCGCCGACGCTCTCTATGGCGTGACAATGCGTGGAGATGGCGTATCTGAAGTTATCTCTCAGCGCCTGCGCGAATCTGAATCTGTTTAATTTAAGTAGAGGCAGTTATGGCGCTCTTTAGTAAGATCCTTAGCAAAATTCGTGGTGGAGATATCTCTGCAAACGATTGGAGCGATTTAAGAGGTGCGCTTATCGAAGCGGATCTTGGAGCAGCACTCAGCGATGAGTTGATAGTCAGTGCAAAGAGCGCGAAGTCAGAGAGCATCGAATCTGCAATCACAGCCGTTCTGCATGGCGCACTTTCTCAAGCACCGCGAACTTTGGCTCTTGCAGAATCACGACCAACGACAATTTTGGTTGTTGGTGTAAATGGAACGGGAAAGACGACATCAGTCGCCAAGTTGATGCAATCACTTACTTCCAAAGGCAAGAGTGTAGTCGTTGCCGCCGCAGATACCTTTCGCGCTGCCGCGATCGAGCAGTTGCAGACTTGGGGGGAGCGGATCGGAGTTCCTGTTATCGCTGGAAAATTCCAGGGCGATCCCGCATCGGTCGTCTTTGATGCGGCTAAGCAGGCGGCAGATTCAGATTGTGACTACCTGATCGTCGATACCGCGGGCCGACTGCATACAAAGTCCAACCTCATGGATGAACTCGCCAAGATTCGACGAGTGCTCGAGAAGGTCGGAGGAGTGGATGAAGTCCTGCTCGTAGTGGATGCCACAACAGGACAAAATGGGATTATTCAGGCACGTCTCTTTACGGAGAGCGTCAAAGTGAGCGGGTTGATTCTGACCAAGATGGATGGTTCAGCCAAGGGAGGCGTCGCCCTTGCAATCGAAAGAGAGAGCGGTATCCCCATCAAATTTATAGGGACTGGT
>CAIWWH010000018.1 GCA_903916385.1 uncultured Actinomycetes bacterium | reverse complement strand
AGTCTTTGCGACGATGTCGCGAATCAATATCATGGAGAACACTTGGTCGCTCTCTGAAGAAAATCACCAAAAGCTTGTGAACTTTCTTGACCGCGGATGGGGTCGAGTTCTGTATACCTTGACCTACTCGATTCTCGCCTTGGCGATCTTCTTCAAGTATGGGACCAAGTTAATTCACTAACTAGCCCTAATCTCCTTTAAAAACGGTTTCAACTTCCCCATCGCGATTTTCGTAGGCATCGATATAGGCCTGCGCGATCTTCTCCGGGGCAAATGGAGTATTTGGAGCAACAGTTCCGACGATGGTGATCGTCGCGACCCGGATCCCCTCCGGCTTTAACTCTTGGGCAAGAACGAACGCCGCGCTTCTGATCATCGCCTTACCAACAGAGAGCACTCGATAAGCCCCTGAGGGATAGAGGGCAAATCCTCCGCCCGTAATAAGAAGTGCCCCTTGTGCCTCTTTCAATTTAGGCAGGGCGGCCTTAGTCGCGCTGATAAGGCTATGGAGATTTACCTCGGAGGCAGATCGAATTTGATCAGAATCTGTTGCGAGGAGCGGCCCACCAAAGGCGGCAGCGTTATAAACCAGAGCCGAGATCGGTGAATCCACCGCGCTAATGACTCGGGCAATATCACCAGGAATCGCTGCGTCTGCAACGGCCGTTGTAACGACTGCACCAGCGCTGCGCAGGCCCGCGGCCATCTCTTCGAGCTTGGCCGCGTTCCGCGCAACGATCAAAAGTGGATGGCCCTTTTTAGCGAAAGCTTCCGCAACCCCTAGGCCAACTCCCGGACCTACTCCAACGACAATAACTAGCTCTTGATTGCTCAATTCAATTTCCTCCCGGTTAAGGCTTTGAGCCTATTGGCAACGGATTGATAGCGAAACTTGAAAGTGCTCTGGAAATAGATCCAAATTCCTACTCGGGGAGTTTGAAATGGGCACAGTTCTATCCGATACAGAAATTGCGGAGTCGCTTCAATACATCCGCAATCTTGGCACATCCACCATCGCCATCGATGGCGTGGATCGTCTCTCCCCTGCAACACATGCCACTCTTCCTGATCGCATCGTTACAGGCACATGGGCCTTCGCCGCTGTGATGACACAAGGTGATATCACCATCATTGGTGGCCGCCCCGATCATCTCGAGATCCCACTGGATAAATTAGTAGCAGCAGGCGCAATCATCACGACTACACCAGATGGCTTCCGTGTGAAGATGGATCGCAGACCTGATGCAATCGATGTAGCAACACTTCCCTACCCAGGGTTTCCCACCGATCTACAGCCAATGGCGATCTGCATGAATGCCATTGCCCAAGGACATGCACTTGTCACCGAGAATGTCTTTGAAGGCCGCTTTATGTTTGTGAACGAGTTAAAGCGCCTTGGTGCAACGATCACTGTCGATGGTCATCATGCTGCGATTAATGGTCTGCCGGTACTTTCAGGGGCGCCAGTGCAGGCTACTGATATTAGAGCCGGTGCAGCGCTAGTCCTCGCGGGACTCATTAGTGAAGGCATAACTATTGTGGAAGATGGTTACCACGTTGATCGTGGCTATCCTGACTTCGCCGAGGACCTGAGGTCACTCGGCGCTGACGTCACCAGGGTTTAACTCTTCGCTTTAAATCCATCTACCCGGTAGCTCACCGCTACCCACTTAGCTCCCTTTGCAGCAAGTGGTGCGGATTTAGCTGGACGTAGCAGGATCGATGTTTTGAGAGTTGGGCGGGCCTTCTTAATGATTGCGCACACTGCGGTTGCCTGACTCTTCGCAAGAGCGGTTGCCTTAGCAAGAGAGACATGTACTGTGTAAATATAACCAACACACGATACGGTGGCATTGCTCTTAAGCGTCGATAGATACTTCTTCAAGTAAGACATATCAAAAGTACTCAGTGAGAGGTTCGCCTTAATCGAATAGAGCGTCACATCCGGAGTAATCTTCTTTGCCGCTAGCTGTGCTGCAATGGCTGCATCGGCGAGTGCCTTAGCTTCGGCCGCTGCCTTTGCATCAGCATCAGCCTTCGCCTTAGCGGCTGCATCAACTGCTGCCTTTGCTTCTGCATCAGCCTTCTCGCGTGCTGCTTGAAGTTCTGCCGCAGCCTGGGCTTGTGCATCTTTAAGCGCTGCTGCCTCTGCCGCTAGCTGTGCTGCAATGGCTGCATCGGCGAGTGCCTTAGCTTCGGCCGCTGCCTTTGCATCAGCATCAGCCTTCGCCTTAGCGGCTGCAGCGATTTCTGCGGAGTTATCCACTGGTGCCGGTGCGACATACCCCCCGCCACCGCCTCCGCCTGAAGTTGGGGCTTGAGTTGGCGCAGCAATGGTGAATGAGGCAGATGGTGCACTAGCTAACGAGCTACCAATCGCATTCGTTGCCGCCACCGTAAATGTGTAGGCGGTACCAGCAATAAGTCCCGAAATCGCGCAGGAAGTGGTTGCTGATGTACAGCTTTGGCCACCACTTGATGTCGCCGTGTATCCAGTTATTGCGGAACCACCATTGTGGGCAGGTTCGCTCCATGAAATTGTCGCCGAACTCTGATCGATCGCTACTGCGATCACGGCCGTAGGAGCATCTGGTGAGACCAATGCAACCACAACAGCCGGGTCTTGAGTGATCTCTACAGTGACAACCCCATCAACCGTTGCGATTCCAAGAAGTGTGGGGTTATTGCCAAGCAATCCATAGACCTTTGAGCCCGCAGTAATACTAGCGTTGGAGACGCTAATGGTGATCGGTTTGCCAGGTGTCGTATTTGGGACAGTTCCGTCAGGTGCGACCCAGGTGACGACAAGCGAGAGGATCGTGGTTGCGTTCATACCTAGTAGTGGTGTGACGCGCGCGGTCGAGTTCTCAAGGTAGGCGGTGATAACTGTGCCATCAGGCAAGCTATCTGCAGAATAATTCACAGCTACTGTCGACCCGTTGCTTCCTGCAGTAAAGGAGGAGTCAATTCCGGCATGGACTGTTACCTGAGCGATTTGGGTTGCAGCTCCCATGCCATTGAGTGAGCCCTGGATCCAGTGGGCGAAGGCGGTTATCGATGTTGTAGGTGAGTAGTTAGCGGTAGCTGCACCTATGAGATAACCGGCGATCGGATCTGAATACCAACCGTTGAAGACATAGTTCAAACGCGAAGCGGTCGGCAGGACTATTGGTGTTGAAGATCCATAGGTCATAGTCGCTGTGGCCACACTAGGTGAGCCATGGTTTCCATCGAATGTGACCGTGAAGATCTGCAGCGTCCATTGCGCAAAAAGGGTTGCATCTGCTGATGGTGTAAATGAAGCACCAGCTGCGAAAGTGGATCCACCAGATTGCTGCGTTGACCACCCGAGAAGTGTGTAATTGGCTCGGGTCGCTGAAGGAAGAGCAATCCCCTGTCCAATTGTGACCTTTGCAGTCGCGGTATCACTAAAGCCACTTCCGGCATTGAATGTCAGATGGTAAACGGATGAAACCCAGACAGCGTGAAGCAAAATATTTCCACTTGGTGTGAAGGTATAGGTACCAGATGATGCAGTCGCGCTTGAGGACCAACCGCTGAAGTTGAAATCATCGCGAGTAATTCCGGTTGAGGGAAGTGTCGCTGGCGCAGTCCCGAAGGTGTAACTCGTTGGCGAGATTGGATTTCCAGTTCCGCCATTAAAGTCGTAACTAATCTGATAGACCTGCGGTGTCCACTGCGCTTGGAGAGCTACCGGATGGGTTGAGACTTGATAACTTCCGCCCGCGTTGTAATGGGCCGAGCCTTCACTCCAGTAGGCGAAGTCATACCCACTCCGTGTCGGAGCAGATGCAACTGTGAAGATATCGCCAATGACATGCGTCCGTTCACTTGGATTATTTCCGCCACCATTAGTGTCGTATGTAACCGTGTATGAGATAGGAGTCCATTGCGCGTAGAGGAGGTAATGGTTATCAGAGACGGTATAAGTTGATGAGGTTGCTGCTGAACGTCCACCCTGATCTTGCCAAGTGGTGAATGTGTAACCATCGCGAGTAGGGATCACTGATGAAACAGTGATGATGTCGCCAGAGACCTTTTGCTGATCTGGGATAGGCGTCGAGACGCTTCCACCATTGAAGGAGTACTTCACGTTATAGATACGAGTCCACTGAGCAGTGAGTGTTACTGGGGCTGCACCCATAAGGTAACTCTGACCGGGTGCATAGGTAGCACCTGCGCCATCCATCCATGAGACAAATGCATAGGTGTATGTGCCATCGGTCGCACTTAGCCCGGCTGATGGTGCCACCGTGAAATTAGCACCGTAGTTCACTGCATTTTGGGTAGGTACGTTGCCGCTGCCATTTGTGCCGGCGAGGTAGGTGACAGCAAAGCTTGCAATATTCCACTGTGCATAGAGTCGAGTATTTGCAGCGACGGTGTATCCATCTGCAACCGGGGTGGATGAAGCGGCCAATCCCCATCCAGCGAAGTTGTACCCGGTCTTTGCCATTGATCCTACTGTTGCAAGAGTGATGGCCGTTGAGGCTGTTGTGTAGGAATCTGTCGCCTTGCTCGGTGATCCTGTTGCACCATTGCTGTCATAGGTCACCGTATAAGTATTTGCACTCCACACCGCATAGAAGGTGACGTTATTTGCGCCAACGGTGTAGCCCTGACCTGATTGGAAGATTTGATCGGTCTCGGTGGAGTTATATCCCCATCCAGCAAAGCTGTAACCGATACGAGAGAGAGGTCCAGTGTTTCCATAAATCGGCACACTCTCACCAATTGTGTAGGTGGTGAGATCGGTTGGCACAGACCCTGTTCCACCATTTGGATAGTAAGTAACGGTGTACTGAATTTTCGACCATTTTGCATAGAGCGTGACACTTGCAGAGCCAAGTTGAAGAGAATTTCCTGCCTGATAAACCTGTCCGGTTCCGCCAGAGTTGAGCGTCCAGCCCACAAGATTATTTCCACTGAGGCTAAATCCGCCCTGAGCAGGGTTCGCTAAGACCACCGCAGTTGCACTCGATGCATATTGATTTGAATCAACCGGGGCCGAACCACCTGTTGCGCCATTTCCGTTATAAATAACTTGGAGGAGCTGAAGTGTTGTCACGGTTGTGCTTGCACTTCCTGGCGCATATCCAGTGCGAGAGGTGCCGACTGTTAGGGTGACTTGAGTCTGAGGATTTACCCCAGTGACGACGATCTCTCCTGTAGCACTAATCGCAGCATTGCCAAGCGTAGATTGTGCGCTCCATTGGAATGTTGAGTCAAAATTGGTAATCGTCGCTCTAAAGCCACCCGTGGTAGCCACAACATTTCCTATAACTGGAGTGAGTGCTGCTTCAAGTGCCTTTCCAGAAGCATAGGCAATGCCATCCGAGAAATTCTGTCTCGAAGCTGTAATAGATATTGAAGAAACATCACCCGGTGCCATACCTGTGACGGTGAGCGGGAGTTTGCCATTGGCAGCAGTCCCAATACTCACAGTGCCTGACCCTGCTGTGACGATTGCATTTTGCCAGACATATGCTGCGTCGTAGTTGGAAACATTTACTGTGAAACCATTCGCAGTCGATACCGGAGTATCAAACAGGGGCGTAAAGGAGAGCCCTAGCGGTTTGCTCTGAACAGTGGATGTGAAACTTCCTGTACCGATGAGATTTACGGCAGCCACCTTGAAGAGGTAGGTAGTTCCATTCGAAAGACCAGTTACCGTGATTGATGTGGATGCAGAGGAAGTATGCGCAAAAGTCGACCAGGATGTTCCACCATTAGACGAGTATTGAATGGTGTAGTCGTATGTTGGCGATTCATCCTGCGATGCTCCCGCGGCCCAGGAAAGTGAGACCTGTCCATTTCCAGCTGTAGCAACAAGCGCGGTTGGAACGCTTGGGACCACAGCGTTACACCAGATCAAAGCTTGAGGTTGATACGTCGTCAAATATGTATGAAGAATGGTTGTGGCACTTGGGGCCTCACAATCTTGGACACTTGTGAGTGATCCCTGATCAAAGGCAGTGGCACTAATTGCAGTAATTCCGAGCGTGGATGATGAACCAAATCGAATGACCTTGAGGTTTGGGCTCTGTGAGAATGCGCCAGGACCAAAAGTCTTGATTGTTGTAGGGAAGATCGGAACCCAACCTGCGCCGATGCCATTTTGGTTAAAGGCATTTTGGCCAATTTCTGTAATTGCAGAACCGAAATCGATAGCCTGGAAAGTCGTTGTGCTTCCGAAGTAATCCTGAATATGGATTTGGCCACTTCCGAGCGTCAATGTGAGAGGTACGCCTTGACCATTTGCACCAAGTAGATAGGCCTGATTTGAGAAGACTCCGAGGCCGAGGTATGTGCCATCTGGGTAAGCCCCGCCAAGTACGGTTGCCGACGTAAGCGGATTATTTCTAAAGGCAAACTGGCCCACATCGTGTACAGATGCCGGGATCGTGACGGAAGTTAGTCCAAGGCTAGAGAATGCCCCTTGGTCGATGTTGTAGAGAGTATTGCCTTGGAAGATCACCGCAGTGAGATCACGATTGGCATCACTTGAGCTGCCGCTCTCACCAAATGCAAAGGCGAACTTCACAACTTTGGTAATTCCATTCGGGATTGTGACTGTCCCCTTACAATTCTTGCCTGCGAACTCTGGAATCTCGGTGCCGGTGACATAGAAGCTGCCACTCACAGAACAGGTCATCGCAAGGATATGCAGAGTCTGTTGCTCCATTGGCGCTGCCTTATAATTCGCATTACCCGCCTGAGTGAAGTTGATAACGCAATCACCTGTACCTATGATGGTGAGTACCCCATCTGCAATGGAACATCCTGCAGACGAAGCATCGAGTGTTCGTGTCACCGCTCCACCAGGCGCCGTGGCAGCTGGAGTATAGGTAGAACCAATCGCTCCGGTGACTGGAATAATCGAAGCATCGGTTATAACTTGATCTGCTTGACCCACTGTTGCAGTCGCGGTCGTTGTCGCAGTGTTGTAATTTGTCGTATCTGTTGGCGTGAAGAGTGCAGTAATAATTGAAGAGCCGACGCCAACTACGCTTAGGGTAGAACCACTTATTGTCGCCACTGCTGTTGTTGCTGATGTGTACGCGAAAGATCCTGGGATT
>CAIWWH010000017.1 GCA_903916385.1 uncultured Actinomycetes bacterium | reverse complement strand
GTGATGACATAAGGCAAGACTAGTACCCTTGCCAATATGAACAAACTTCCATTGCGAGCACCTGGCACTCAGTCACATGACATTCCTAAAGGGGAAGCTTTGGCGGAGTTTATGTCGAAGGGTTGGGCTGATTCCTCTTTGGAGGGCGTCACTCCCGCCGAGGTTGTGAAGTTTGCGGCAGCGCGACGTGCAAAGCTTTCAGCGCTCTACCCCGATATTCGTATTGTCATCCCATCTGGAACTTTTAAGGTCCGTAGCAACGACACCGATTACAAATTTCGCGTTCTTACTGATTTCGCTTACCTAACCGGCATTAGCGCTAGCGATAGCGTTCCTGATTCTGTTCTTGTACTAGAGCCAATGCCAGATGGTCATCAAGCGTTCCTCTTCATTCACCCACGTTCACCTCGAGATACCGATGAATTTCACGCAGATCGTCGCCATGGCGAGTTCTGGGTAGGTCGTCGACTCTCCACCGATGAGGCCCAAAAGCGCTACGGAATTTCGGTACGACATATTGATTCGTTACCTGATCTCCTCTCTGATGATGTTGAAACGCTTACACTGCGTGGAGAAGATCCTGTTGTTGATGCCCTGGTTGAAAAGCATCGCAAACGCGAAGCAAAGTTAAAAGCAAGCCTGGCCGAGCATCGTCTCATAAAAGATAGTTACGAAATTGCTGAATTACAGAAGGCGGTCGACGTCACCGCGCGCGGATTTAATGACATGATTCAAGCCTTCCCTGCGGCAACCTCAACCAAGCGCGGTGAGCGAATTATTGAATCAGCCTTCTATGGTCGTGCCCGCCTTGAAGGAAATGAGCTTGGATATGACACCATCGCGGCCAGCGGTTCACATGCCTGTGTTCTGCACTGGATTAAGAATGATGGAGATGTCCTTCCCGGAGATCTGATTTTGATTGATGCTGGTGCTGAAGTTGAATCTATGTACACCGCAGATATCACTCGCACTATTCCAATCAATGGAAAGTTCTCTCCGGCGCAGCGCAGAATTTATCAACTCGTTTATGAGGCGCAACAAGCTGGGATTGCCGCGGTTAAGCCTGGTGCCCCTTGGAGTGCATTTCATGATGCGGCAAGTGCGGTGCTGGCTCGCGGGTTGGAAGAGTTTGGAGTTCTACCTGGAACGGCCGAAGAGTCTTTGGCTCCAGAAGCAGGCTTCCATCGCCGCTGGACCGTTCATAGCACCGGACATATGTTGGGCCTTGATGTACATGACTGCGCGCAGGCACGTGAGGAGAGTTATCGTGAAGGTCTCTTGGAGGAGGGAATGGTTCTAACCGTTGAACCAGGGCTCTACATTCAGCCTGATGATCTCCTCTTCCCCGCTGAATATCGCGGAATCGGAGTTCGGATTGAAGATGATGTGTTGGTAACTAATTCAGGTGCAAGGGTTTTGAGTAGCGCTCTACCTCGCCATCCCGATGAGGTCGAAGTCTGGGTCTCTAACCTTCTTAACTAAAGTAGTTAAATTGCGTTACCCAATGCGGCTGCACTGACTCCAAGAACTAGGGTCAAGACGAGATAGCTCCATGCCGTCAGATGCTTTGAACTTTTAAAAAGACCATGTGTTTCTAGCGCAAATGCCGACCAGGTTGTAAAGGCACCGGCAAATCCAGTTCCAAAGAGGAATCCGATATTGGCGGAGCGATGGACTGTCACGCCGAGAATAAATGAGCCAAGAATATTTATTAGTAAGGTTTCAATGGGAAGCAGATTAATTCGGCTCTTGCGAAGATTCTTATCGATGAGATAACGAAGTGGTGCACCGACTCCTGCGCCGAGTGAGATAAGTAGCGCTCTCAACTCTTCGCCAATTTCTTATCGAGAAGCCCATAGGTGATGAATACCAAGATAAAAGTTCCTACTATCGAGGCGAGGGCGTAGGTAGCTAGTCCGTGATAGTTGTGATTCGAAATATCT
>CAIWWH010000016.1 GCA_903916385.1 uncultured Actinomycetes bacterium | reverse complement strand
CGGCGGTTCGAGGCGTGCGAACTAACCGTCGATCCCATGCCCCAATGACCCTCCATAAAACTGGCGATCGTGGTTGCACTCTCAAGATCGCCCGAAACACCCGAGGAGTTATCGCCCGGTCCCATGCTGGCAATAGCGGATAACAAAGAGCTCTACCTCTTTGAGTTTGTAAGTCGATCAGTAAAACTAATATGAGGCTGCGGAGTTGGCGACGGGGTTCGAACCCGCACCGTCAGGTTGGCAAAAACTGATGTGCTGCCAATTACACCACGCCAACCTCGCAAGAGAAGTATCTAGATGTTAATTGACTTTGGTTAATTTCAAATTCAGAGGGTGTGTGTAACTGCCATGTGTGGAAAACAAATAGCAAAGGGACTCAACCCGAAGGTTAAATCCCTTTGCCTGCCAACCTGATGGTGCGTTAATTATGGCACAAATTCAAATTACTAAAAGTTATTCTGGGTAAACTTGGAAAAAGTGCGCTTGAAGGGATTCGAACCCCTAACCTTCTGATCCGTAGTCGTAGACCACCTGTTTCCAAGTGCTTCAGGAGGTCTCTGATTCTTCGGTTTTACGCTCAATTTCCCGGGATTGATGCCTGTAAGCGTCACTGGATTCCCCAGTATTTCTTTGAGGCGTTAGCAAATTGTTAGCAGTCAGCTACTTGACCCAGATCTCAACGCGTCGGTTCTTGGCATTTGCTGCAGCGCTTGTGCCAGAGACGAGAGGCTTCGCATCGGCAAACCAGCTGATGACAAGCTTCTTGCCAGGAAGCAACGGTTTAAGGAAGTCACGCACTGCACTTGCTCGCATCTTTGAGAGCCAAGAGTTATTGACACCTTGTGTCGCATCGGTGTGACCATAAAGAAGAATCGTAGTGACAGAAGAATTCTTCAATTTTGCGGCAACAGCACGCAGCCCCATCTTTGAGGCGTCATCGAGGAAGTAGCTGTCGAGAGCGAAATCAAAGGTTGCAATCTTTTTCATCTCAGCGGTTGGTTGAAGATTCGGCACAAAGGTTGCCGTAGGGGTTGGCTTTACCGTAGGAGTTGCGGTTGGTGTTGGGGTCGGGGTCGGTGTTGGTTTCACTGAAGGTGAAGGCAGAGGTGTTGGTGCTGCAGGTGAAAGAACGACTGTCTGAACCAATAGGACAGGAGCTGCACCGTTATAAAGTTGAACTTGATAGGACCCAGCAGCAGTCATTGGCAATGTGAATGAGACGGAAGTTGGGGTTTGAGTCCAACTACCTGCTGGCAACGCAGTACCGTTGATCTGAACATTCGAAATCTTCTCGACAAATGTTCCAGATATCACAATTGGATTCTGAGTTCCGGCACTTGCAGAGGCTGGCGCAATGCTGACGATCTTTGATTGTTGAACAGGATCTGGCGCTGATGAAGAAGAGTCTTGTGACCATTGCGCCGTGAGCACGATATCTGTAGATCCAACGGTATATACCGCGCCAGGTAGATATGTGTTCACACCATCGTTCCAGAGAGTAAATGTGTATCCAGATTTCGAAAGCCCAGTTGAATCCGCGACGATAAAGGTGTCACCGAGGAAATAAGACGTTGCATCAGTTGGAGGTGTGCCTGCTCCAGCGCCCTGGGAGTAGGTAACGACATATACCGGAGTCCACTGCGCGGTGAGTGAAATAGGGCTCGCATAGGAACCGACGTAGTAGCTCTCTCCAGGTTGATAAGTCCTTATCCCATCACTCCATCCAGAGAATGTGGAGCCAATCTTTGTCAGTGCTGTTCCATCAGAAAGTAAGAATCTGCTTCCCTCCAAAAGGCCATCCTGATTAGGCGCTACCCCAGAGCCACCATTTGGTAAGTATGTAATAGAGGTATAGCCATTTTGGGTAAAGAGCGCTGTCAGGACCACATCGCTAGAACTTACTGCGTATGAGGCGCTACCCAAATATCGGCGAGTGCCATCGAACCAGGCGCTGAAGGTATATCCGGTCAAGGTTGGGGTTGTGTTAGTGATGTTGAACGTAGTTCCGATTATTGCAGTGGCTGGCGCCGGGACAGTTCCTTGTCCCCCGCCAAAGTCATAAGTTATGTTGTAAGAAATTGCGGTCCAGTGTGCAGTCAAAGTGATATTCGAGGTACCCACAACATAGAGCTGCTCTGCGGCGTAGTTCGTTAGGCCATCACTCCAGTAATCAAATGTGTATCCCGCTCGTGTCGGCGTTAACGCTACCCGAAAAGTATCTAGATAGTGAAGGCTGGATTGAAGCGGAGTTGTGCTCGTTCCGGAATTCATGTCGTAGGTAATTGAGTAGGCTTTAGGAGTCCATTCAGCTGTCAGTACTGAGTTTTCTAAGACAGCGAAGAGTGTGGATGCCTGATGCAGGACATTCGCGCTATCTCGCCATCCAGCAAAGTCATATCCAGTCAAAATCGGGGCTCCGGGTAGAGTCAAAGATTGACCGGATGCATAGAGCGTATCCGCGGGGAGCGTTGTCAATGAACCGTTTCCAACAAAGTGAACCGTGTAGAGCGGGATCCACTGCGCGGTGAGAGTTGTTGAAGTTGCCGTAGTACTGTTAACGGTGAACGTTTGATTTTTTCCAAAGGAGAGGCCGCTGCCATCGGCTGCTGTGTTCCAACCTCCAAAGACGCTCGTCGAGTTTGCAGGAACAGTGTTCGGCGTAACGAAGGTCTGATAAATATTCCGAGGGGCCTGTGTCGGGGCAGGAGTGAGTGTTCCTCCGTTTAAGGCGTAGTTAAAGGTGTAAGTGATCGGAGTCCAGATTGCATAGAAACTCTGATTTCTCGCCGTGCCATAACTTGGAACAACTGTCGTTGAGCTAGCTGTAGTTGCCCATCCCCCAAAGGTGAATCCAGTTTTAGTGAGGGTTCCAGTATTGCCTGAAAGAGATGTTGCAGAACTTCCTGTGCTCCACGATTGATTGGCTGGCACTGCTCCGCTATTCGCACCATTTCCATTGAAGGAAATTGTGTAAGAGTTGGCAACCCAAATGGGGTAGAGAGTGGTTGTTCCTGCCGGTGTATATGGAATTGCAACAGGGGTTGAACTTCCGGAGCTAATGGCCCAACCACCGAAGGTATATCCAGTCTTTACCATTGTTCCAACACTTGGAAGGTTAATTACTCCACTAGTCCAATTATCACTCGTGCGCGATGGTGAACCAGATGTTGCACTTGTGTTGGTGTATGTGATCACAGCTCCCCACACCGCATAGAGATCTACATCCGCTACAAAGGGGTAATTCGTGAAGCTGTCACGTATTTGAGTACCAGTTCCATTTGTATTCGTACTCCACCCTAGGAAATCGTAACTTGGGCGAGTAAATGTGTTTGTTCTCAGATTCGCAGCGACACTGCTTATCTGCGTCACATCACTTCCAACTCCACCATTAGCGTGGAAGGTCACGGTGTAGCTTGTGCGGTTCCATAGCGCGGTAAGTTCTACATTTCCTGAGACGGTACCTGTCGCAGGATAGGTAGCGTTAATGGAGTAGGTATTTGTTCCATCACTCCATCCGGTGAAGGTGTAACCAGACAGTGGTGTAAATGCGTTGGCAGGAGTTGTGAAAGTTGAACCAAAGCCAACCTTAGATGGCGATGTTGGCCCCGTACCACTTCCGCCAATGCCAGGTGCGTAGGTGATGCATCCAGTGAGGCCCGTCGATACCGATAAACCCTTCCATCTGGACGGCGTAGAGGAAGTAAAGCCCGTTGCTCCAGAAAGGGTATAGACGTTCGGAAGCGCAGGGATACTTGGGACATTTCCTGTGAAATCAGAGG
>CAIWWH010000015.1 GCA_903916385.1 uncultured Actinomycetes bacterium | reverse complement strand
GGTGGTGAGTCGTTCCGCGTTCGGCAAGCTTGGAAACATTCTTCCTTCGATTGCGAATGCAGGTGCGGCCGGTATCGGATGGTTTGCCGTTAACAGCGTTTCGGGTGCATGGGCCCTCTCAAGTCTCACCAAGAACCATATACACGTCATCCCAAGTCTCGTTATCGTGGTTCTCGTTCAAGTTTCCATTGCATTCATAGGTCACAACTTAGTTCTCGTTGTTGAGCGTTACCTCTTTCCATACTTAGTTGTCGTGTTTGGTGTCGCATGCATTTATGTCCTAACAAGTTCACATCTGCATCTGGGCGCAGCTGGTGCTGGTAAGACTCCTGGTGGATTCTTGATCACCATTGCTTCTGTATATGGATATGCAGCGGGCTGGAATCCATTTGCAGCTGACTATGCTCGCTATCTACCCAAGAGTGAGAAACCACAATCTGCCGGTCTCTTCGCAGGACTCGGACTCTTTATCTCTGCAGCGTTGCTTGAGGTTGTGGGAGCGGCGGCAGCTACTGCAGGAAATGGAACTGGTTTTGATAGCAGTTCAAATCCAACAGGCGGCATAGTTGGCTTTATGCCAGGCTGGATCGGCAAACTGTTCCTGCTCGGCATAGTTGGTGGATCGATCTGCGCAAACGTGCTTAACATTTACTCTGGTTCAATGTCATTCTTGACCATTGGCATCAAACTTGGAAGCAATATCCGCCGCGGATTGTTTGCGACAATTTTCGGTCTTGCCGGGTTTTTCTTGGCTAAGTCAGCGATGGGTAACCCAAATAACAATTACACCAACTTCCTACTGACAATGTCCTATTGGATCGGTCCTTGGCTAGGAGTTGTTCTGGCTGACAAGTTCTTGCGCAAGGGCGCCTCGGTAGAGAAGTTGCTTTACTCTAATCGCGAAAACTGGGCTGGCCCTGTCTCATTTGTCGTCGCTATTGCATTTGCAATTTGGGGCTTTGTCAACCAAACGTGGAATACGGGAGATCCGAAGAATCCAACTGATTATATCAATGGGTACTTCGTGCAGCATCACCCCAAAATCGGTGACCTGACCTTCTGGGTTGGATTCATTGTTGCCTTTGGGCTCTACCTCGTTTTAGCTGGCAAGAAAGTTAAGGCAGAGAAGTAATCAATAAGTAATTACCAAGAAGTGTGAAGTGGGCGTCCTTCTGCATAACCCGATGCAGATTGGATGCCCACAACGCATTTCTCGTGAAATTCATTGATCGTCGTGGCTCCGGCATAGGTAAATGAGGAGCGCACCCCTGCAACAATTCCATCGATCAAATCTTCCACACCCGGGCGAGCAGGGTCTATATACATACGACCAGAGGAGATTCCCTCTTCAAAGATTCGCTTACGGGCGCGATCAAAGGGACTCTCTTGTGAAGTTCGGGCATTTACCGCGCGTGCAGATGCCATTCCAAAAGATTCCTTATATAACTTTCCGCTGGTATCACGGATCAAATCACCAGGACTTTCGAGGGTGCCGGCAAACCATGAGCCGATCATGACTTGAGATGCGCCTGCGGCAAGTGCCAAGGCGACATCACGTGGGTGTCTAACACCGCCATCAGCCCAGACGTGCTTGCCCATGGAGCGAGCTTGGGCGGCACACTCCAAGACCGCCGAAAATTGTGGGCGACCAACTCCGGTCTGCATCCGAGTCGTGCACATTGCACCGGGACCGACTCCGACCTTAATGATATCCGCACCAGCTTCAATGAGATCTTTCGTTCCTTGAGCGGTCACGATATTTCCGGCAACGATTGGGATAGATGGGTTCAAGGCCTTTACTGCTTTGATCGCCTCAATCATCTTTGCCTGGTGTCCATGTGCCGTATCTATCACAAGACAGTCCGAACCGGCGGCGATGAGTGCTTGCGCCTTTGCCGCTACATCGCCATTGATTCCTAAGGCTGTGGCGATACGGAGGTGGTTGTGGGAATCAAGTGCGGGACGATAAAGAGTTGCGCGTAGTGCGCCTGCCTTGGTGAGAATTCCGACGAGATCTCCAGCGGGAGTGGTGATCGCGGCAAAGTCGCGGTGGCTCTCTTCGAGGGCTTCAAATGCGGCGCGTGGTGCAATATCTTCGGGAAGGGTCGTGAAATCGGTGTGCATGATCTGACGCAATTGTGTAAAGCGATCAACGCGCTCCAAGTCGCTCTGCGTTATTACGCCAACAGGCTTGGTCTTATCTACGACGACGAGGATTCCATGCGCACGCTTGGTAATTAAGTCGAGAGCGCTAGCGGCGGTCTCGGTTGCCTCTAAGGTTGCGGGAGTTTCGAAAACAATGTGGCGGGTCTTCACCCACGCGATCACATCAGCGATTATTTCCAGGGGGATATCTTGTGGGATTACTACCAAGCCTCCACGACGAGCAACTGTCTCGGCCATCCGTCGACCTGCGATCGCGGTCATATTTGCCACGACAATAGGGATTGTCGTTCCGGTGCCGTCGTCGGTAGATAGATCCACATCCATACGACTTGCGACTTGGGTGTAATTAGGGACCATGAAGACATCGTCATAGGTGAGATCGGGTGTCTGTCCGGGAACGGGGTTACTTAAGAAACGCACGTTGCCTAACTATACTCCTGACGGTATCGTTGAAGTATGTTCGGTATCGGCTTTGAGAAGCTCTTCGTACTCGCCATTCTCGGAGTAATTCTCATTGGTCCTGACAAACTGCCTCAGTTTGCCGTCGATGCAGCGAAGTTTCTGCAGAAAATTCGTGGCATGAGTCGTGAGGCGATGAACGAATTTAAGGGGCAGCTTGGACCCGAGTTCGCTAATTTAGATATCCAGGATCTAAACCCAAAGACCTTTCTTGCCAACCACTTAGACGATATTGTCAAAGATACTGACAAGATCGCCAAGAGCACCGCTGCCGATCTCGCTCAGATTAAAGAGCAGACGAAGATCGATCCTGATCTGCTTTAAACTCCGAACTGCTCCACCTCGCATCGTATTTTGCAAAAGTCATAATCAATAAGATTCCAAAGGCAAAAATGATCGCCACGCCTACCGCCCACAACAAGAAACCTTCACTCGTGAGGTCTAGGAATTTGTAGGGCCATTGTTTAATAACGGAACCGTGTGCAACCGTGTAGCAGATATAAACGATTGGAATAAGGAGGATTTGAGGAACCTGATTACCTTTGATGAGCCCCCGGGGGCCACGACGAGCCCAGAGATATATGAAGAGCAACGGTGCAACTATGTGGAGTAACCCGGATGAGAGTAACGCCCATCCCTTTGGCGGGTAGATAGGAAGTAGCACGGCGTTGTAGACCAGCCCAGACACCGTGATCATAAGTAGGCCAGCGGCGAAAAGCGCTCCAAAGTATCGGGGGAGCGCGCTACCTCGGGAGATCCTTATGGCGAGGTAGATAACCACCAAATTGGACCAGATAGTGAAGTAACTGAAGAAGGCGACGATCCGAATTGCTGGAGTATCTTGATGAAAGAGGGTCTGATCCGAGATGACAATCGGATCTATATTTCGAGCACTTAAATAGAGCGATAAGAGGAGGCCTAGAGAAGCGAAAAAGGCGAGCCATCCGTATAAACGTCTGCTCGCCTTCTCCATAAGATTTTAGAAGTTAGTCCTTCTTGGACTTCTTCTCCTGCTTAGCTAGACGCTTCTCCTTGAGATTGAGCTTTGGCTCCTTCTTGGTGTTTGCGTTGCTCTTCTGTTCCTTGTTTGCCACTTGCTTCTCCTTTCTACGCTTAGCCAAAGGGTACCCGAAAGGGCAAAAATAAAGGAGCCACGAGATCGCTCTCGTGGCTCCTTTCTGAGTTGTCAGGTTATCTGAAGGAAGTTGTTATTGCACAGAGAACACCTGAAATGGCGATCCAGGTAAACCACGATCCGGCGATCCGTTGACGCCACTCTTCTAGCGTCGGATCAATCTTGACTCGACGAGCGCGCAAGACAAGACCTAAGGCTACAAATGCCCCCACCAAATAGTGGAACATATTCGCACCGGCTACAAGTACCCAGTTCGAGGCATAGGCACCGTTATAGAAGGGGCGCCCAGAACTATCCTGCGCGATAAATGGCATATGAGCCATCTGGTGCCACTGGTAGTACCCACCGATAAGGAGAGCTACCAAAACCACGATTGCCGTCAAATTGCGCGCTGCGCGGTTGTACTCACCGATGCGGTGCGCAACTGCAGCCACAATAAGTCCTATTGCAGCAACCCACCCGGAAGCTGCACTGAAGGTATGTACTCCTTTAGGCAACCAGGCTTGATTGACGTTGAGGTTGCGCAGATAGAACCACGAGAAGATCATTCCAAAGAGGAAGGCTCCATCCGCAACAATCAGGAGTCGAACTCCTAAACGTTCGCGACGACCGACTGCCTCAGGTGAGTCATGGTGCATATGAAATTCGGTGTCATGCGCCATTTACTTTGCGCTCCTTCCGTAGCCGTATGGATCACTGGTAACCACTGGTGGGGTTTCGAAGTTCACAAGAGGCACTGGATAAGGAACAGTCCACTCCAAGGTCTTAGCTCCCCATGGATTCATCGGAGCAATCTTGCCGCTCCGCCATGAATGCACGATGGCCCAAAGCAGGGTGAGCATTCCGATGCCGACACTGTACGCACCCATGGTGCTGATCAAGTTGGCATGGGCGAAGAGGTGAGCGTAGTCAGCTACCCGACGTGGCTGACCCTCTGCACCAGCGATGAACATTCCGAGGAAGAGGACGTTAAACCCAATTTGCACGAACCAGAATGAGATGTAGCCGCCACGCTCATTGAGCATTCGACCTGTCATCTTCGGGAACCAGTAAGCCAAGCCGCCGATTGCTCCCGTGAGAGCAGCTCCCATTAAGGTGTAATGGAAGTGTGCGGTGACGTACATAGATCCGTGTAGGTAATTATCGGCAGGAACATCCGATAGATAAATTCCGGTTATACCGCCGATCAGGAAGTCCCAGATAAAGGCGTAGACAGAGAGCATCGGCAACTTCATCCAAGGCTTACCGCGCCAGAGCGTTCCTATAAGTACAAGGAAGAGAAGTCCGGTAGGAACTGAGATGAACTCGGTCGTGACCATGAATGGACCGTTGAGTGAAGGCATCCAGCCCGACATATACATGTGGTGAGCCCAGACCAAGATGGAAAGTCCGGCGATACCGGCGAAGCCCGCAATAGCTGCGTTGTAAGAGAAGAGTGGCTTGCGCACAAATACCGGCGCGATCTCCATCAGCGC
>CAIWWH010000014.1 GCA_903916385.1 uncultured Actinomycetes bacterium | reverse complement strand
ATGATCTTCATGAAACGCTTGTCACGAAGTTCACGAGCAACTGGTCCGAAGATACGGGTGCCGCGAGGCTCGCCATCTGCCTTCAAGATAACTGCTGCGTTCTCATCAAACTTGATATATGAACCATCAGGACGACGATTCTCTTTAACTGTACGAACGATGACAGCCTTTACGACCTCACCCTTCTTGACCTGACCACCAGGGATTGCATCCTTGACGGTGCAGACGATGATGTCACCGATACCTGCGTAGCGACGTGAGGAGCCACCGAGAACACGAATACAAAGGAGTTCCTTTGCACCGGTGTTATCCGCGACACGAAGTCTGGATTCTTGTTGAATCATTTTTCGATACCCCTTACTTAGCCTTCTCGAGGATCTCGACTACGCGCCAACGCTTGGTTGCCGATAGTGGACGAGTTTCCATGAGTAGTACGCGATCGCCAACACCAGCGGTGTTGTTCTCGTCATGTGCCTTGAGCTTGTTAGAGCGGGACATGACCTTTGAATAAACACCATGCTTGGTCTGGGTCTGAATAGCAACGACGACGGTCTTATCCATCTTGTCGCTAGTGACAATTCCTTCACGAGTCTTGCGGAATCCGCGCTCGTTATTTAGCTCGCTCACGCTGCGCCTCCAATTCCGAGCTCACGCTCACGCAAGATTGTGTAAATTTTCGCAATCTCTTTACGGACCGCAGTCAGACGACCGTGGTTTTCAAGTTGACCAGTCGCAGCCTGGAAGCGAAGGTTGAAGAGCTCTTCCTTCGCTTCGCGAAGCTTGATCGCTAGTTCGTCAGTGGAGAGCGCACGAAGCTGCTCTGCTGTCACGATATTAGACATTAGAACTCCTCCCGACGTACTACACGGCACTTCATTGGCAACTTGTGAATCGCACGAGTCATAGCCTCGGTAGCGATATCTTCTGAAACTCCAGAGATTTCAAACATAACGCGTCCTGGCTTTACGTTTGCAATCCACCACTCAGGTGATCCCTTACCGGAACCCATGCGTGTTTCAGCAGGTTTCTTGGTAAGTGGGCGATCTGGATAGATGTTGATCCAGACCTTTCCACCACGCTTGATGTGACGGGTCATTGCAATACGCGCTGCCTCGATCTGGCGGTTTGTTACATATGCAGGCTCGAGAGCCTGGATGCCAAAGTCACCAAATGAAACGACAGTGCCACCCTTAGACATACCAGCCCGCTTTGGGTGGTGCTGCTTACGGTGCTTAACGCGACGTGGAATTAACATTTATTCAGCCGCTCCTTCCGCTACTACCTCGGTAGCAACCGGAGCTGCTGCAGGGGCCGCATCAACGGCGGCGCGAGACGCTGGTGTTGAAGAGGTTACTTCAGCACGAGGTGCGCGTTGTTGACGATTTGCTGGACGACTTGGCTTTGGGGCGCGGGCTGCAGCAAGTGCTGAGGCGGCGCGCTCTGCGCGGGATTCGATAACTTCACCCTTGTAGATCCAGACCTTTACGCCTAGACGACCGAATGTTGTGTGAGCCTCATAGAAGCCGTAGTCGATATCCGCACGAAGTGTGTGAAGTGGGACGCGGCCCTCGCGGTAGAACTCTGAGCGAGCAATTTCAGCTCCACCAAGACGACCACCACATTGAACACGAATACCTTGAGCGCCGGCTTTGAGAGCTGACTGCATCGACTTACGCATGGCGCGACGGAAAGAGACGCGAGCGGAGAGTTGCTCTGCGATACCTTGGGCAACAAGTTGCGCATCGATCTCAGGGTTCTTGACCTCGAGGATGTTGAGCTGAACCTGCTTGCCGGTGAGCTTCTCGAGATCCTGACGGATGCGATCTGCTTCGGTACCGCGACGGCCGATGACGATACCTGGGCGTGCGGTAAAGAGATCGATACGTACACGCTCGCGTGTGCGCTCGATTTCGATACGTGAAACGCCTGCGCGCTCCATGCCCTTGCTCATCATGCGACGGATCTCGATATCTTCCTTCACATAATCCTTGTAAAGCTTGTCTGCATACCAACGAGATTTGAACTCGGTTGTGATGCCCAGACGGAAGCCGTGTGGATTTACCTTTTGACCCATTTACTCGGCCTGCCCTTCTGCTGCAACTGCGACTTCTTCAATTGGTGCAGCCTTTGGTACAACAGCCTTCTTTGCGGCGGCCTTCTTAGCCGGAGCAACTGCAGCAACTTCTGGCTTAGCAATCACAGTCTTATTTGGATTTGCCTTCGCGTTGACGACCTTCTTGAGACCGTGTGGGCGATAAGAGCGATCGGTTGAAACAACCAAAGTCAAGGTGCTGGCGCGCTTCAAGATCTGGAAGCCGCGGCCTTGTGCACGGGGACGGAAACGCTTGAGGGTTGGCGCCTCGTCAACAAGAGCCTCGACGATGTAAAGCTCAGATGCATCACGAAGTGATGGGCTCTTCTGCTTTGCATTGTTGATCGCTGAGTTGAGAAGGGTGTAGAGATCTGCACCGACTTCTTGAGGAGCGAACTTCAAAGTTGTGAGTGCGATATCAGCGCGCTCTCCGCGGATCAAGTTAATGACGCGACGAGCCTTTTGAGGTGTTACGCGAGTGTTGCGCAGGACAGCCTGTGCGACGAGTGCGTCAGTTGGATTGGTAGCTTTTGGTGTATTAGCCACGAGAAGCTCTCCGATCATCCTTGACGTGTCCCTTGAAGGTACGAGTTGGAGAGAACTCTCCAAGCTTGTGACCGATCATGTTCTCGGTAATGAAAACTGGTACGTGCTTGCGACCGTCGTGTACAGCGATGGTGTGACCGATCATTGATGGAATGATCATGGAGCGACGTGACCAGGTCTTGATAACAACCTTGGTGTTCTTCGCATTCTGATCATCAACCTTCTTGAGAAGGTGACCGTCCACGAATGGACCCTTTTTTAAACTACGTGGCATTTGTAGTCGCTCCCCTATCGCTTCTTATTCGACTTACGACGACGGACAATGAGTGCATCGCTCGCCTTTTTCTTGCGAGTACGGCCCTCTGGCTGACCCCAAGGTGACACTGGGTGACGACCACCGGATGTCTTACCTTCTCCACCACCGTGTGGGTGATCGACTGGGTTCATAACAACACCGCGGACGGTTGGGCGCTTGCCCTTCCAACGCATACGGCCTGCTTTTCCGTAGTTAATGTTTGATTGTTCGGCGTTTCCGACTTCACCAACCGTTGCGCGGCAACGGACATCGACGTTACGAATTTCACCTGATGGCATACGAAGTTGTGCGTATGGGCCATCCTTTGCAACGAGCTGAACTCCGGCTCCTGCTGAACGAGCGATCTTCGCTCCGCCACCTGGGCGTAGTTCGATCGCGTGGATCATGGTTCCAACTGGGATATTGCGCAGTGGTAAGTTATTGCCAGGCTTGATATCGGCTGAAGGACCATTCTCAATCTTGTCGCCTTGGTTCAACTTTGCAGGAGCGATGATGTAACGCTTCTCGCCATCTGCATAGTGAAGGAGGGCAATACGAGCGGTGCGATTTGGGTCGTACTCGATATGGGCAACCTTTGCTGGAATGCCATCTTTATCGTTACGAACGAAATCGATGAGACGGTAGGCACGCTTGTGTCCGCCGCCTTGGTGGCGAACGGTGATCTTGCCTGATGCGTTACGGCCACCCTTAGAGTGAATTGGGCGAACCAATGACTTCTCTGGGGTAGTGCGTGTGATCTCTTTGAAATCAGGAACGCTCGCGCCACGCTGACCAGGTGTGGTCGGCTTAAGTTTACGTAGGGCCATTTTTTATCTTCCTCTTCTTCTTCTAGTCCTGCTCCCCTTAGGAAACAGGTCCTCCGAAGATGTCGATACGGTCACCGGCAGCCACATGCACGATCGCACGCTTGGTGTCATTGCGCTTACCAAAACCCTTAGGGGTGCGCTTGCGCTTGCCCTGGCGATTCATGGTATTGACGCTGATGACTTTTACATTGAAAACTTTTTCAACAGCGATCTTGATCTCTGTCTTGTTGGAATCCTTAGCCACCAAGAAGGTGTACTTGTTCTCATCGAGTAGGCCTTAAGCCTTTTCGGAGACAACTGGTGCTAGGAGTACGTCGCGATGGTCCTTCATGCGGACACCTCTACTTCTGATTCACGAGCAACTGCAGTAGCTGCCTTTGCTGGGCCGGCGATGAATTCGCGGATCGCGCTCTCAGAGAAGACGACATCATCAGATACCAAGATGTCGTAAGCATTGAGCTGATCGTTGACGATCAGGTGCAAGTTCTCGGCATTGCGAAGTGAGCGCCATGCGATGTCCTCGCTGCGTGAAAGCACCACGAGAAGGTTCTTGCGATCTGAAAATTGGCGAACTGCTGAGATAGCGCCCTTGGTTGTTGGAGCATCGGTGATGCTGGAAACAACGTGGATGCGATCTTCGCGTTGACGATCAGAGAGCACGCCTTTGAGAGCAGCTGCGATCATCTTCTTTGGGGTGCGTTGATCGTACTTACGAGGTACTGGACCGTGTGAGACACCACCGTGACGCTGCAAAGGAGCACGGACAGAACCTTGACGAGCACGACCGGTTCCCTTCTGCGCGAAAGGCTTCTTGCCGGTACCAGATACTTCACCACGATTCTTGGTCTTGGCTGTTCCCTGACGAGCAGCTGCGAGTTGCGCAACTACAACCTGGTGAATGAGAGGCACGTTAGCCTGCACATCAAAGATCTCTGATGGAAGGGTGACGTCGCCAACCTTCTTGCCATCAGGGCTCTTGATATCGATAGTCAATGCCATGGCTTATGCACCTGCCTTTGTATTAAGAGTTTCTGAGACAGCCTTCTTCGCTGCAGAGCGGATGAAGACTGTTGAATTCGTTGCACCTGGGACGGCGCCGCGAATCAAGATGAGGTTCTTCTCTGTGTCGATTGCGTGGATGAGAAGGTTTTGAGTTGTAACGGTGTCAACACCCATACGACCCATCATGCGCTTTCCCTTAAATACGCGACCTGGGGTTGTGCGGTTACCGATCGAACCTGACATACGGTGCTTACGGTCAACACCGTGAGAGGCTCCGAGACCAGAGAATCCGTGGCGCTTCATAACACCAGCAGATCCCTTACCGCGGGAAGTTCCGGTTGCATCGACAAGCTCACCAGCAGCAAATACATCTGCATTGAGCTCTTGACCAACTGAATATGAGGAGACGTTTGATG
Source organism: uncultured Actinomycetes bacterium (assembly GCA_903916385.1). GTDB lineage: Bacteria > Actinomycetota > Actinomycetes > Nanopelagicales > Nanopelagicaceae > PALSA-747. The sequence goes on along the minus strand of CAIWWH010000014.1, from coordinate 6,362 downwards.
TGCGGAGTTCAGCGACATCAGAGCGTGGAGTAACGCCGGCCTTGGCGAAGTGACCAGCCTCAGGCTTTGTTACCTTGCGAGGATCAACGGCACCGAAAGCCAATTGAACCGCTGTGTAACCATCGTTCTCGACGGTGCGAATTTGTGTGACGACATTTGGACCAGCTGCAATAACCGTTACTGGAACGATCTTGTTATTTGCATCGAAGACCTGAGTCATACCGAGCTTCTTGCCCAAGATTCCCTTGATGGCAGCGCCCTGTGATTGCGTTGTTGTCATTGTCAGGTCTCCTTAGAGCTTAATCTCGATGTCGACGCCAGCAGGAAGATCTAGACGCATCAAGGAATCAACAGTCTTAGGTGTTGGATCGATGATGTCGATGAGGCGCTTATGTGTGCGCATCTCGAAATGTTCGCGGCTGTCCTTGTACTTGTGGGGAGAGCGAATGACACAGAAGGTGTTCTTCTCTGTTGGCAGCGGAACGGGACCTGCGACAGTTGCACCAGTGCGCTCGACGGTCTCGACGATCTTCTTCGCCGATGTGTCGATCACTTCGTGGTCGTAAGCCTTGAGCCGAATGCGGATCTTTTGTCCCGCCATCGTCTTTCTCCTTTTATCTAGTTACTGCTTCTAAAAAATTCTTTCGAGCTGTTCTGCTTCTCTTCCTAGATGGGGCGGTTGTAAGGCCGCCCCATCCGAACAGGAGGAGGTACTACTAGTTACTACTTATTGATCTTGATGACGCGACCAGCACCAACGGTGCGGCCACCTTCGCGGATAGCGAAGCGAAGTCCATCTTCCATAGCGATTGGTTGGATGAGAACTACGTTCATCTCTGTGTTATCGCCAGGCATAACCATCTCGGTACCTGCTGGAAGTGTTACAACACCGGTTACGTCAGTTGTACGGAAGTAGAACTGTGGGCGGTAGTTGTTGAAGAATGGTGTGTGACGTCCGCCTTCATCCTTTGAAAGGATGTATGCAGATGCTGTGAACTCTGTGTGAGGTGTGATCGAACCAGGCTTAACGACAACCTGACCGCGCTCTACATCTTCACGCTTTGTTCCACGGAGGAGGAGACCGACGTTCTCGCCAGCCTGACCCTCGTCGAGCAACTTACGGAACATTTCAACGCCTGTAACAGTGGTCTTCTGTGATGTTGGACGGATACCGACGATTTCAACTTCTTCGTTGACCTTGACGATACCGCGCTCAATACGACCGGTTACAACAGTTCCGCGACCGGTGATTGTGAAGACATCTTCTACTGGCATCAAGAATGGCTTATCAACTTCACGCTCAGGCTGTGGGATGTATGCATCAACCTGGTCCATGAGACCAAGAAGAGCCTCGACCCACTTTGGATCTCCTTCGAGAGCCTTAAGAGCTGAGATGCGAACGATTGGTGTGTCATCGCCTGGGAACTCGTACTTAGAGAGAAGTTCACGAACTTCCATCTCAACGAGCTCAAGAATTTCTTCATCATCGACCATGTCAGACTTGTTGAGAGCAACAACGATTGATGGAACGCCAACCTGGCGAGCAAGGAGAACGTGCTCCTTGGTCTGAGGCATTGGTCCATCAGTTGCAGCTACTACAAGAATCGCGCCGTCCATCTGGGCAGCTCCGGTGATCATGTTCTTGATGTAGTCGGCGTGGCCTGGGCAGTCAACGTGAGCGTAGTGACGCTTCTCGGTCTGGTACTCGATGTGTGCGATCGAGATTGTGATACCGCGTTGACGCTCTTCAGGTGCCTTATCGATCTGATCGAAAGGTGTGAATGGGTTTACATCTGGGTACTTATCGTGCAACACCTTTGAGATAGCAGCGGTAAGAGTGGTCTTACCGTGATCGATGTGCCCGATGGTGCCGATGTTGACGTGCGGCTTATTCCGCTCGAACTTGGCTTTTGCCACTTTTATCCTCCTGTTTTTCTTTGCTGGCCCCTGTTAGAACCAACACTTATTGGTTGTTGTTAGTTACTCGCCGCGAACTTTCGCGATGATTTCCTTAGCGACCGCGGCTGGGACCTCGGCATACGAATCAAATTGCATGCTGTAGCTTGCGCGACCTTGTGTTCGTGAACGGAGATCCCCGACATAGCCGAACATCTCTGACAGTGGAACAACAGCTTTGACGACGCGAGCACCAGAGCGCTCGTCCATGGATTGGATCTGTCCGCGACGAGAGTTGAGATCGCCGATTACATCTCCCATGAAATCTTCTGGGGTTACAACTTCAACGCTCATGACTGGCTCGAGAAGAACTGGACCAGCGAGCTTTGCAGCTTCGCGGAAGCCAGCGATACCGGCAATCTTGAAGGCAAGTTCTGATGAGTCAACGTCGTGGTAAGCACCGTCAGTAAGAGTTACTTGAACATCTACAAGTGGGTAGCCAGCGAGTGGACCAGCCTGCATTGCCTCTTTACAACCGGCATCAACGGACGGGATGTACTCCTTAGGAATACGACCACCGGTGATCTTATTTACGAACTCGTAATGGACATCAGTTGCACCGACGAGTGGAGCAAGTGCGATCTGGATCTTTGCGAACTGTCCAGAACCACCAGATTGCTTCTTGTGGGTGTAGTCGTGGCGAGGTACGGCCTTCTTGAGGGTTTCGCGGTAAGCAACTTGTGGCTTACCGACGTTAGCCTCAACCTTGAACTCGCGACGCATACGGTCAACGAGAATTTCAAGGTGAAGTTCGCCCATACCAGAGATGATGGTTTGACCGGTCTCTTCATCTGACTCAACATGGAAGGTTGGATCTTCTTCAGCCAAACGCTGGATCGCGATACCGAGCTTCTCTTGGTCAGCCTTGGTCTTTGGCTCAATGGCAACCGAGATAACTGGATCTGGGAAGTCCATTGATTCAAGAATGATTGGCTTATCTGGATCGCAGAGAGTGTTACCGGTTGTGGTGTCCTTGAGACCCATAACGGCGATGATCATTCCTGCGCCGGCTGAATCCTTCTCTTCACGCTTGTTAGCGTGCATCTGATAGATCTTGCCGATGCGCTCTTTCTTTCCGGTTGTTGCATTGAGGACTGATGAACCAGTCTCAAGGCGACCAGAGTAGATGCGCACGAAGGTGAGCTTTCCGAGGTGAGGATCGGTCATGATCTTGAATGCCAGAGCTGAGAAAGGCTCTGCCTCAGATGGTTGACGTGAATCCTCTTCTTCTACGTTGTTGTACTTGTGTCCAACAATCGCAGCAATATCAAGTGGGCTTGGAAGGTAACGGTTAACAGCATCGAGCATTGGTTGAACGCCCTTGTTCTTGAAGGCAGAGCCTGTAAGAACTGGGGTCAACTTGTCGGCGAGTGTTGCGCGGCGGATGGCAGCGATGATCTCGTCCTCTGAAAGCTCTACGCCCTCGAGGTACTTCTCCATTACTTCATCATCTGCATCAGCAAGGGTCTCGATCATGTCGTGACGTGCTTGCTTTGCCTTTTCGACCAAGTCAGCAGGGATCTCTTCGACTGTGTAGTCCTCACCCTTTTGGGTTTCTCCACGCCAGGTAAGAGCCTTCATTGCAATAAGGTCAACGACTCCAATGAAGCCGCCTTCAATTCCAATTGGAATCTGGAGAACTAGTGCGATTGCGTTAAGGCGAGAACCGATCATTTCGACACAGCGCTCGAAAGAGGCACCGGTACGGTCAAGCTTGTTGACGAAGCAGATGCGAGGAACGTTGTAGCGATCAGCTTGACGCCAAACAGTCTCGGATTGTGGCTCGACACCAGCAACGCCGTCGAATACGCAGACAGCGCCATCGAGGACGCGCAATGAGCGCTCTACCTCAACGGTGAAGTCAACGTGTCCAGGTGTATCGATGATGTTGATCAAGTTGCCCTTCCACATGCATGTGGTGGCAGCAGAAGTAATAGTGATTCCGCGCTCTTGCTCTTGCTCCATCCAGTCCATCGTGGCGCCGCCATCGTGAACTTCACCGATCTTGTAATTGATACCGGTGTAGAAAAGGATGCGCTCAGTAGTCGTGGTTTTACCCGCGTCGATGTGCGCCATGATTCCAATGTTGCGAACCTTGGCGAGGTCGATTGCTGTATCTACGGCCACTTAAATAATCCCCTTAATATCTCTAGTTACTTACGGCTTACCAGCGGTAATGTGCGAAAGCCTTGTTGGCTTCAGCCATCTTGTGAGTATCTTCGCGACGCTTTACAGCTGCACCAAGACCGTTGCTTGCATCGATCAATTCATTGGTAAGACGCTCAGCCATTGACTTCTCACGACGCTTGCGTGAGTAGTCGACCAACCAGCGCAGACCCAAAGTAGAAGAACGTGCTGCCTTAACTTCAACTGGAACCTGGTAGGTAGCTCCACCGACACGGCGTGACTTAACTTCGACAGCTGGCTTGATGTTATCGAGCGCGCGCTTCAAAGTAATAAGTGGATCAACGCCATTGGTCTTGGTGCGAGCACCCTCAAGTGCAGCGTAGACAATGCTTTCAGCAGTTGAGCGCTTGCCATCAAGCAATACGCGGTTGATCAACTGTGTTACAACTTGGGAGTCGTAAACAGGATCTGGAACTACTGCGTTCTTAGTTACGGGACCTTTACGTGGCATTAGGAGGCCTTCTTCTCTCTCTTAGCACCGTAACGGCTGCGAGCCTGCTTACGGTTCTTTACTGCTTGGGTATCAAGTGCGCCACGGATGATCTTGTAGCGAACACCGGGAAGATCTTTTACACGACCACCACGAACGAGAACGATTGAGTGCTCCTGCAAGTTATGTCCCTCACCAGGAATATATGCAGTTACTTCCATGCCACTGGTCAGACGAACACGAGCAACTTTACGAAGCGCAGAGTTAGGCTTCTTTGGGGTTGTTGTGTAAACGCGAGTACAGACACCACGACGTTGCGGGCTCCCCTTAAGTGCAGGAGTGCTCGTCTTTGATGACTTCTCAGCGCGACCCTTGCGGACCAGCTGTTGAATTGTTGGCACTTCGGTCTCCAGTTCGTAATTAATATCCCCGACCCACGCGGTCGGGTGTGTTGCCCAACTACATGCGATTGCTTTGCAAAAATTGCGCAGCGGGGGTAGCTCGATTCTTCAAAAGAGCAGAGGAGAAAGGTATCTTGCGAGGCCCCATAAGGTCAAAACGGGCCCCCTTATAGACCTGCTCTCACCTGCGACTTCGGCGACACGCCGCTCCTCTTTTTTCACCAATTACGCGTAGGCTGTTCGGGTGAGTTCGACGCTCGAAAGACCCCAAGAGGCTCAAAAGCCCCGTCTGCGCGGGCTGATCCACCTCATTATGAGCCCCGTTTCACTCGTCGCCGGCCTAGTTCTAGTCGCCCTGGCCGATAAATTGCGTGGTCGCATAGCTTTAGGCATCTTCACCCTCGCCGCTGTGACCCTTTTCACTGGCAGCGCCCTGTATCACCGGGTGGGCTGGAAGCCCAAGACCAAAGAGGTCTGGCGCCGCATTGATCACGCCAATATCACGATCCTGATCGCTGGTACTTACACCCCCTTTGCCATCTTTTTGCTCGATAAGACACAGGCCATCGTCCTGCTCTCGATCGTATGGGGTGGTGCTATCGCGACTTCCCTATTGCGGGTTCTCTGGATCAACGCTCCACGCTGGTTATATGTACCTCTCTATTTAATTTTGGGTTGGGCCGCCGTCTTCTTCCTTCCTCAGTTTTGGCGCAATGGTGGAGTGGCTGTCTTTCTGCTCATCGCACTCGGAGGGCTTTGCTACTCGCTGGGCGGACTCATCTACGGAATAAAGAAACCTAATTTTTCTCGGGCCTGGTTCGGCTTCCACGAACTCTTTCATGCACTGACTGCGGCCGCCTTCGTACTTCAATTTATAGCCGCAGGAATTGTGGTTTACACGCACAATTAATTTAAGGAAAGCAATAACCATGAACCCCCACACAAGTAATTTGGACGCGCGCGCAGTTTCTGAGTTCTTGGCGTCGCGTCGCACCACCCGTGACTTCATAAAAGATAAGCCTGTCCCCCAAGCGATTCTCGATCAGATCTTGACCGATGCCCTCACCGCTCCAAGTTGGTCCAACACTCGTCCCTTCAAAATCGCAGTGGCTACCGGAGATGTGCGCGATCGCATCAGCAAGGAGTTCCTGAATCGTTGGGATGCCCTTGCAATGGGACGCAACGGAAATTGGTTGGCCAAACTAAAGCTCTTCACATCTCGTTACGGATTACCAACGAGCAATCGAATGAGCGCAAAGCCTTATGCTGCAGAACTCAAGCCCCGCGCTCATCGCGTTGGTGCAGAGCTCTACTCGGCTATTGGTGTCGCCCGCGGGGATCGCAAAGAGCGCGACGCCCAATGGGCCAAGAACTACGAGTTCTTTGGT
>CAIWWH010000013.1 GCA_903916385.1 uncultured Actinomycetes bacterium | reverse complement strand
TACTCACCACACTCTTGCAGAGTTAAAGGGAAGTACGGCAATTTTGGTACCCCTTTTAACGCTATGCGGTGATACTTGCCCATTTACGAGCGCAAATATGCTGCAAATTCAACAAAAATTGAGCGACAATCACATTAAAAACGTAAGAGTGATAGGAATTGACGTTGATCCCTATCGGGATACTCCGGCGCGTTTGATGGTCTACACGATGATTATTAACGCCAATTTTCAAATTTGGACAGCAGCGGGTTCAACAACCGTACCAAGTTTCACCAAAGCACAACTCGCAATGAAGGATCCCGTTGGAAGTGGGGACATAAACCAAAATCTCTTGGCTATTGAGAAATTTCTTGGCTACTCAGTGCAAGTGGTTCCTCAAAGCGATCCACCAGCAAATGATTGGAAGACACCCTTTAAACCGTTGACTTACGACATAAATCACTCGGATGGTTTTGCAATTATTGATGATAACCAAAGGGTTCGGTTCATCAGTGGAACGTTCCCTGCATTTACGGGGACGCTCTCAAAGACGCTAGCTACCTTTATGGGGTACAAGAGCAATATTTACAAAAACCCGGTCTATAAAGGCGGTTGGACTCCAGCAGAGGCGATACAGGCGCTGAGTTGGGTGATGCAAACTAAGCTCTAATTGAACGTGCAGCGTAAGGTGGCGCCTTCTCAGAGTTTGATTTTACTGAGAGGCGCCACCAGTTCAAGATCTCATCGGCCCGCATTGAGTCACTCCTCTCCAGCAATAAGACTTCGCACTTATATTCCAAACATCCTTCGCTGGCCATTAGAATTGAATCTCTACTTGAGACGGAAGGAAATGCGTAGTGCGTAAATTTGTTCCTGCCGTAGTTGTTGCGGTTACGCTCGCTATGGCAGCTCCTAGCTATGGTGCATCAACCCCGCCTCTTGTTGGCCATGCCGCTAAGGCGGGTGGAACAGTTCTAGATGTCCCTATTCCTGCCGAGCTGCTATCGATTCCACTTACTGATGCCTCTGGGAAAGTTTTTACTTTAGCGAGCCTCAAAGGTTCAACCGTAGTCTTAACTGACTTTCTCACCTTGTGTAATGAAATCTGCCCAATGACCAGCGTTAATATGCGCGAAATTGGGGATGCAATTGCCAAGGCGAAGCTCACTAGTTCCATCAAGAGTCTTGAGCTCACAGTGGATCCAAAGCGCGATACGCCAGCTCGACTTAAGGCCTATCAAGCGCTCTTTAACGACTCAAGTTGGACCGTTGCAACTGGCTCCATAAAAGGGATCGCTTCACTGTGGGGTTGGTTCGGCGCTTATACACAAGTGGTAAAACCTGATGGCGGGGTTATTGATTGGTATACCGGCAAGCCCATCACCTACGATGTTAATCACGCTGACGTTGTAGCGATCATTGGACCAAATTTACATTGGCGTTGGCTCGACCTTGGCTCTCCAGCAGTAACTAACCCAAAGAGTAAGAATGTGGTTCCAGCCAAGCTATACAGCTATCTATCGAGCGCAGGAAAATCTAATTTGGTTAAGCCAGAAGAACCTTTCTGGCCAACGAGCGCGGTGTACGGCGCACTTAATGAAATATTCAAAGTGAAGATAGGAAAGTAATGAAGAAATTTCTGGTCGCAGTATCAGCATTTACTCTGTTGGGTATTTCCAGCGCTTCCGCTCACACGGTACTGATATCTTCAAATCCCGGTAAAGGTTCGACGGTAAAAGTCCTGCCTTCCAAGATCACCCTGAAATTTGCAGATCCCCTTTTAACCTTGGGTAAGAGAGCGATCAATAAAGTTGTTGTGACCGCTCCAGATAATTCGATTGTGACTGTTGGAAACGATCAGGTAAAAGGCGCAACGCTCACTGATTCTCTTCTCAACACTAAAGCAATCAAGGGTAAATATAAGGCGAGCTATCGGGTTTCAGCGGAAGATGGCCACATTGTGACAGGATCTTTTACCTTTACGCTTCAGAATTAATTGGGAAGTGCAGGGTAAAGGTTGAACCTTTACCTAATTCAGATTCCACCGAAACGCTTCCACCATGCGCTTTCATGACGGCGTCAACAATCGATAGTCCAAGGCCGCTGCCCTCACCAGCGTGACGAGCGCGCGATGGGTCGACGCGGAAGAAGCGTTCGAAGATGCGCTCTTGATCGCTCTCGGAGAGTCCTGGTCCATCATCTTTTACCGACACAGTTATTTCGGATTCAGTTGCTTGGGCAACTATGGCAATAGCAGTTCCAGTGGGGGTGTGGGTACGTGCATTGGCTAGCAGATTCCCGAGCGCTTGATGTATCCGCTTGGTATCTCCCAAGATATAGAGCTCAGCAGGCGCTGAAATAGTTATGGGGTGATCTGGTCCCGCTGCGCGCGCCGATGCGGCGCACTCTTCAATAAGGTGTGTGAGCTCAACCGGTTCAAGAGCCTGCGGACGAGCCTCATCCATCCGAGCTAGTAGCAAAAGATCTTCTACAAGCGAGCCCATGCGGATCGACTCTTTCTCAATTCGACCGACCAACTCCTTGGTCTTCTCTTCACCCGTTACCGCACCTTGACGATGGAGCTCGGCAAAACCGCGGATGGCAGTGAGCGGAGTGCGAAGTTCGTGGGACGCATCTGCGACAAAGCGGCGCAACTTTGATTCGGAGGCATTTTTTTGCGCGAAGGACTCTTCGATGCGTCCCAACATAGTGTTGAGAGATTTTGTTAGCCGCCCGACCTCTGTCGACGGTTCTAACTCCGGAAGACGCGCAGAGAGATCGCCATTCGCGATAGCAGCAGCGATCACTTCAACGTCTAAGAGCGGCTTGAGGCTGAGAGTGATCAAGTAACGTGAGACGACTCCAATAAGAAGTAATACCCCAAGACTTATTAAGAGAAAGAGCCAGCTGAGCTCGTGCAAGGTCTTCTCAACGCTATTAAGCGAAACTGAGATAACTACTGAACCCAAGTTGGAGGGCAGAACAAATGCGATCGCCCTCGTTGAAGAGTGCGGGTTTTCAGTGTGGACTGTAAAAGCTCGTCCTTTAGTGGCGGCCACTTGAGCGAGTGACATTCCAGAGAACGTCGCCTGTGCCCCTCCATTAGTGATATCACCACCAAGTTGACCTAGTACTACACCGGTTGGATCGAGCAAAGTTACGGAGGTAGCAGTAGGAACCCCACGGAGTGGACTTACTGGATGAAATTCTGGTGCGGCGCTCGCGGTAGGAGCAGAAGGTGTTCCTTGAGTTGTTGTGGCGCTATCGTCTGTATTCGGTTCGATTCCAGCGCGCACCAGACGCGAGACAGTCCCACCCTCAACATTGATAAGTTGGCTATCGACCTGTCGGATGAGATAGCCGCGTAACTCTGCATTGGCGGCAAAGTCAGATGCGCCGAGCCCCACCGCCGCAACAACTACGGTCGCCAACAAAAGGCGATCGCGCAGGCTCCATTGCGAGAAGTGGGGTCTCTTCATAATTGTTGAATTATCTTAGTTTCCGGCGGGAATTCGCATCCGATAGCCGACGCCACGCACAGTATGAATTAGCGCAGGCTCGTAGATGTCGATCTTCTTACGGAGGTAAGAAACATAGGTCTCTACAATGCCGGCATCGCCACGGAAGTCGTACTGCCAGACGTGATCGAGGATTTGGGATTTACTAACTACGCGATCGGCATTAATCATGAGGTAGCGCAGTAGCAAGAATTCAGTGGGTGAGAGGTCAATCAGATTTCCAGCCCGATGAACTTCGTGGGTGGCCTCATCAAGCTCGAGATCTGCAAAGCGGACCTTCTCGTCATCAACTGCAACTTCTGTGACACCGATGCGGCGCAAGAGAGCGCGTAGACGAGCAACCAACTCTTCAAGAGAGAAGGGCTTAGTGACATAGTCATCGCCGCCGATAGTGAGACCAGCGATCTTGTCATCGACTGTATCTTTTGCAGTCAGGAAAAGGACTCCGACGCTATGACCTTCAGAGCGGAGTTGGCGACAGACTTCGAAGCCATCTTGATCTGGAAGCATGACATCGAGGATGAGCGCGTGAGGCTTAAACTCCTCGGCGATCGTGAGCGCCTGGGAGCCGGTGGCGGCGGTGCGGACATCAAATCCGACGAAGCGCAGGCTGGTAGCAATTAATTCGCTAATGGAACTCTCATCATCCACCACGAGAATTCTCTGCAGGTTGTTAGTTGATGTATCTGCCACGGTGACTCTCTCTTTGAGGGCGGTCATTTCATTCTCCTCCACGAATCTGATCTGAACCGGAGCTGGCTCTGATCTGCGCCCACGGTAGGAGCGCATACGTGAGGATTCTCTATGAACCTGAGGGTTGTCTGAGAATTAGCAGAAGTTTTCCACAGGGTTTATCCACTATGTGGAGAATTACAGCGGTGTAATTAAGCGGCTAAATTAGCGCCACTTGGTGGCGAGGGTGAAGCCACCAGCGATGAAACCGAAGCCAATAACCATATTCCACGCCCCAATTCCAGGAATTGGGTAGTGGGTATTGCTGACGTAGTAGGTCACAATCCAGACCAGACCAGCCAAAAAGCCTGCCAACATGAGCGGGGCGAGCCACTTGGGGCTCTCCTTAGGAAGTGGAGCAGCGTGGGCTACCTCATCCGGAATATAGACCGGATCCTTCTTACGGCTCTTGGACTTAGGCATGAGCAAAAGGTACACCACTATCAAAACATTATTGAAAATCGCGCTCTCGCTCGGCTCGCTACCC
>CAIWWH010000012.1 GCA_903916385.1 uncultured Actinomycetes bacterium | reverse complement strand
CGCACTACGCATTTCCCTCCATGGCACGAAGTGTTGCAATCCGGGTTGAAAGCGGTGGGTGAGTAGAAAATAGTTGAGAGGTCTTACTTCCATCTAATGGTGACTCAATCCATATATGTGCAACGGCCGTGGACTTTTGATGAACCACGGTATTGTCGGCGGCCAATACTTCGAGAGCACGACGTAACCCTGTTGGATTGCGAGTGAATGCAACAGCCGTCACATCGGCAAGTGCTTCGCGCTTTCGAGATATAGCAAGACGCAATAGGAGTGCGGCGAGTGGAGCGAGAATCAGGACAATGAGAGAAGCAATAAGGGCGAGAGGGTTTTGATCATTGTTGTTATTGTTACGTCGATCGCCGCCGCCAAAGATCATCATGCGTAACATGAAGTCGCTCAATAGCGCCAAAGCGCCAGCCGTTGTTGCAGCGATTGCAGAGACTAAGGTGTCGCGGTTCGCGACGTGCGCCATCTCATGTGCGGTGACACCCTGCAACTCTTCGCGATCCATTACTCGCAAAATTCCAGTAGTAAATGCAATGACTGCGTGATCCTGATTGCGCCCAGTGGCAAAAGCATTTGGCGCGTTATCTTCAACAATGGCAATCTTAGGAACTGGCAGGCCGGCTGCGATACATACTTCCGAGACAAGGTCATATAGCTGCTTATTATCTGCCTCGGTAATTACCTTGGCGCCGGTCATAGTCAGCACGATCTTGTCTGAGGTCCAGTAAGAACCCCACACAGATAGCAGGGCGATTCCTACTGCAAATGGGACAACACCAACGCCCGTCTTACCAAAGTAGGTAAGTAGTGCCCAGATGACAACTCCAACCAGGAGCGCCATCCCGAAGAGTAGTTCGGTTGACTTTAATTTATTTGCAGATTGGAGTTTGCGAAAATCCATAGTTAGAACTTGACCTGCGGAGCTTTACGATCTTGAGGATCATCAACCTCGTAGAAAGGCTTAGCACTCACGCGGGCAGATTTGACGAAGAGGCTGCTAGGAAAGGTCTTGATCGCAGAGTTCAATGTACGAACATTGTCGTTATAGAACTGGCGTGCGAAAGACACTTTGTTTTCGGTTGAGGAGAGTTCCTCTTGTAGAGATAAGAAGTTGGTTGAAGCCTTGAGATCGGGATAGTTCTCGGTCACGGCTAACAATCCACGAAGCGCCTGAGTGAGTTGACCATCGGCGGCAGCGACGTCAGTCACCGTGGTTGCTGTTGTTGCCTTAGCGCGTGCAGCAACGACGGCTTCAAATGTGCTCGACTCGTGAGCGGCATAACCTTTTACGGTTTCAACAAGATTAGGAATGAGATCGGAGCGACGCTTGAGTTGGACCTCAATCTGCGCAAAGGCCTCGTCTACTGAGATGCTGGCACGGACCAGGCGGTTGCGAGACATCACCGCAAGTAGCGCGAGAATGACCAGAACGACAACCACTAATACGAGAACCTTCATGACGATCTCCTAATCACTTCTTCGCTATTTGGTTTTAATTATTCTAATTTAATTAGTAAAACTCTGACTATTGAATTTTTGATTGATGGAAATTTAACCATGATTTGCTGGGAGTTGGGCCGCGTTGACCTTGGTATCGAGAACCGTATAGAGCTGAACCATATGGATGCTCAGCAGGAGATGAGAGTTTGATGAGACATAACTGTCCGATCTTCATCCCTGGAAAGAGTTTGACAGGCAAATTTGCGACATTTGAGAGCTCGAGCGTTATGTGACCCGAAAAACCAGGGTCGATAAAACCTGCAGTCGAGTGAGTGAGCAGACCGAGTCGGCCGAGCGATGATTTTCCTTCAAGGCGCCCGGCGATATCATCGGGCAGAGTGATGATCTCATAGGTACTGGCGAGAACAAACTCGCCAGGGTGGAGGATGAAGTGCTCATCGTGCGCAACTGCCACTTCGCGCGTTAACTCCGGTTGTTCAATGGAAGGATCGATCACCGAGTACTTGTGGTTTTCAAATACTCGGAAGAAGCGATCTAGCCGCACATCCACACTAGACGGCTGGATCATCCCCTCACTGAAGGGTTCTACCTTTACTCGCCCCGCGGTGAGTTCGGCTGCAATATCGCGATCACTAAGTAGCACGGTTAAAACTCTAGCGCACCACCCTAAGGCGGCTAATCCTTCCGAAAGGGTGGCTCAGAGGAGATAGGTTTGGGCAGTGAGAAATCGCCGCGCTTACCTCTTGCTTGTGAGCGCAGCCCTCCTTTACTCCATCAATGGGATCGTCTCGAAATGGGTAATGGAAGCTGGGCTCTCGCCCTGGCATCTGACTGAAATTAGGACTACCGGTTCACTCGTCGCGCTCTTGGCCTACCTAGCCCTCAAGGGAAGGCTGCACCTCTTGCGCCCCGCCAAAGGTGAGTGGGGATTGCTGGCGCTCTTTGGCGTAATAGGAATAGCCGCCGTCCAATCATTTTACTTCTTCTCAATTCTGCGCTTGCACGTCTCAATCGCGCTGATCATTGAGTTCACCGCCCCGATCTGGATCGTTTTATACCTGCGCTTCTTCAAAAAGGTGAAGATCGCCAACTCGATGTGGCTTGGGCTGTTAGCGGCCTTTGTTGGATTGATCTTGGTTGGTCAGGTCTGGCAGGGCCTCACGCTCAATGGCTTGGGAGTTATCTCCTCGTTTCTAGACGCGTTAAGCCTCGCCGCTTATTTTGTTGTTGGACGTGCTCTTGGAAAGGTCAGGAGCGCTGACACCATGTTGGTCTGGGGTTTTGGAATCACTTCGCTACTTTTTGCGATCGTACAACCGTGGTGGTCCTTTCCCTTCAAGATCTTTAGCGCGAAGATCAACCTCAATGGACACTTCACCGGTCACCATCTTCCCGGTTGGTTCTTAATCGCTCTGATCATCGTCTTTGGAACCGTCCTCCCCTATCTCTGCGTATTGAGTGGGGTGAATGCGCTTTCCCCTCAGGTTGCGAGTATTATCGGGATGCTTGAACCCGTTCTCGCAGGCGTCTTTGGATGGGTACTGCTGAAAGAAACTTTCACCGCAATTCAGTTAGTTGGGGCGGGAGTCGTCCTTGTTGGGATCTTTATCGCTAATGAGAAGATTCCAGAGAGTGCGTCGCATGCCGCGGAGGTCAGCCATGGATAAATTTGACGATGTCTTGAAAGCAAATGAAATCTTCGCATCCAGGTTCACCTCTGAAGATCTCACAGGTACTGCGATTAAAGGGTTGGCGATCGTCACCTGTATGGATTCACGGATCGATCCACTTCGTATCGTCGGAATGCACGCGGGTGATGCCAAGATCTTGCGTAACGCGGGCGCTCGCGTCACCGATGACGTGCTCCGTACCCTAGTACTCGCTTCTCACCTACTAGGAGTCAATCGGGTTCTCGTTATGCCCCACACAGATTGCCGAATGGCAAGTACGGACGAGGATGGGATTCATGCCGCTATCTCAAAGAAGAGCGGAGTTGATACGCGTAGTTTGGATTTCCAGACGACTACCGATCAACTCGGTGCTCTCCTGAAAGATATAGTGAAGATCGAGAGCTATCCCCTGCTCCACGACGAGGTTCGAGTTATGGGCGCTATCTACGATGTTAAGAGCGGACTACTTAAGGCCGTAAGTTAATCCTTAATAAAGTTCTCGCCGCTACTAAAGGACTGTGCGATATTTGAGAATCGTGCGAAGTGGAGTTGCGCTGCCACGGTAATGGTTCGCGTAGGTCCATTACGATGCTTTGCGACGATTAAGTCAGCCTCTCCGGAGCGGTTCTGACTGTCGTAAAGATCATCGCGGTGGAGCAAAATAACCATATCCGCATCTTGTTCAATCGAGCCCGATTCACGGAGATCAGAGAGCATCGGCTTCTTATCCGCGCGCTGCTCCGGAGAACGGTTGAGCTGAGAGATAGCGATGATTGGAACATCTAACTCTTTTGCGAGAAGTTTGAGGTTACGTGAGAATTCTGAAACCTCTTGCTGTCGGTTCTCAACGCGTTTACCCGATGTCATCAACTGTAGATAGTCGATAACGATCAACTTTAAGTTGTGGCGCTGCTTTAGACGTCGCGCCTTAGCTCGGATCTCCATCAGAGATAGATTGGGAGAGTCATCAATAAAGAGGGGAGCCTCTGAGATCTGACTGGTGCGCTTTGCGATGCGACCCCACTCATCCTCACTTAAGGAGCCGGAGCGAATATTGTTAAGTGCGACCTTGGCCTCTGCAGAGATCATGCGCATTGCAATCTCGGAGCGGCTCATTTCAAGTGAGAAGATCACAGAGGCAACGCCATCGTGGATCGAGGCATGACGCGCAATATCCAAACCAAGTGTTGACTTACCAACCGCAGGACGCGCAGCGAGGACGATCATGTTGCCAGGGTGAAAGCCATTTGTGAGGCTATCGAGTTCTAGAAATCCAGATTTAACGCCTTCGACACCGATTCCTTTTCCAATTGCATCGATCTCATCGAGGGTCGGCTGCATCAACTCAGAGAGTTGAATGTAATCCTCTGTTAAGCGTGACTCAGTCACCTGATAAACCTCAGCCTGCGCGGCATCGACCGCATCATCTACATCGCCGGCCTCGGAGTAACCAAGTTGGACAATCTTTGTTCCCGCTTCGACAAGGCGACGTAAGATTGCGCGATCGCGAACGATGCGCGCGTAGTAACCGGCATTGGCCGCTGTAGGTACAGATGAGATCAAGGTGTGGAGATATGGTGCGCCACCTGCTCGCGCAATATCGCCACGTTTTGTCAGTTCGGCCGAGACGGTAACTGGATCGGCAGGATCCCCGCGGCCATAAAGATCTAAAATTGCATCGTAGATAAGTTCGTGTGCGGGGCGATAGAAATCGCGCTCCTTAATAATCTCAACGACATCAGCGATGGCATCTTTGGAGAGGAGCATTCCGCCGAGGACAGATTGCTCGGCTACGAGATCTTGCGGTGGGGTACGGTCAAACTCAATCGCGCGAGCGGGCAGGCTATTACTTCCCCGGTTTGGGAGTTCAGCGATGCTCACTCTGGTTCCCTCAACTCTCATTGCTTACGTGGTTTTCCTCTAGATTGGCAATTCTCT
>CAIWWH010000011.1 GCA_903916385.1 uncultured Actinomycetes bacterium | reverse complement strand
GCAGCCGCGATTTCTTCGCGGTGTATTCCCGCGAGAAGCAACTACCTACTTCTCCTGAATCAAATACTCACTCAAGCGCGCTGCAGTCGCCATCACTTGTGCCGCGTGTGCTCTACCCGGTTGGCGACTCAAGCGCTCCATAGGGCCGCTAATACTCACAGCTGCAATTACTTTGTTATTGGGTCCGCGCACTGGTGCGCTGACAGAGGCAACGCCCGCTTCGCGTTCACCAACAGATTGCGCCCACCCGCGTCGGCGTACCGCCGAAAGGGTGGCGGCAGTGAACTTTGCATTCACCAATCCACGATGCAACTTATCCGGCTCTTCCCATGCCAAAAGAATCTGTGCGGCAGATCCCGCCTGCATAGTAAGGACGGTTCCGACTGGAACAGAGTCGCGCAAGCCCGACAAACGTTCAGCCGTTGCAACGCAGATGCGTTGATCGCCTTGGCGACGATACAACTGCGCACTTTCACCGCATGCATCGCGGAGTGCAGATAGCGCAGGTGCGGCAACAGAGAGCAAGCGATCCTCGCCAGCGGCGGATGCCAGCTCAGCGGCGCGCGCACCAAGTACGAAGCGCCCCATCAGATCGCGAGTTACCAGGCGATGGAATTCAAGTGCCACGGCCAAGCGGTGAGCGGTCGGACGAGCGATTCCAGTAGCGGCTACCAGTTCTGCAAGGGAGTGCGGCCCCGCCTCAAGAGTGGCCAATATTCGGACGGATTTGTCTAATACGCCGACTCCGCTATTCTTAGTGTCCATACTCTAATACTGGCATCTTACACTTTGAGATGCAAGATCTGAGGGGATTTCACCGCATAAGGAGGAGCAATGAGTAAGACGCTAGCCGAGAAGATTTGGGCCGATCACGTTGTCCGTAGTGCCGAGGGAGAACCTGACCTCGTTTATGTCGATCTCCACCTCATTCACGAAGTCACTTCTGCGCAGGCCTTTGATGGACTGCGCCTGGCGGGCCGCCAAGTGCGCCGCCCTGACCTCACCATTGCAACAGAGGATCACAACACTCCGACCCTCAACATCAATCTTCCTATCGCAGATCCCGTCTCGAAGTTACAGGTGGATACCCTGCGCCAGAATGCAGCCGAGTTTGGAATTCGCATCCACTCTCTGGGCGACGCCGAGCAAGGAATCGTCCACGTCGTTGGACCGCAACTTGGAATTACTCAACCTGGTATGACAATCGTCTGCGGCGATTCACACACTTCGACCCACGGAGCTTTTGGTGCTCTCGCCTTTGGTATCGGAACTTCCGAGGTAGAGCATGTTCTCGCTACACAGACTTTGCCTTTGGTTCGCCCTAAGACGATGGCGATCAATGTTGATGGTGTTCTTCCAGAAGGCGTTACCGCAAAGGATGTGATCCTTGCGATCATCGCGAAGATCGGCACTGGCGGCGGTCAGGGCTACGTGATCGAATACCGCGGATCGACAATCCGTGCGCTCTCGATGGAGGGTCGCATGACGATCTGCAATATGTCCATCGAAGCTGGTGCTCGTGCGGGGTTGATTGCACCCGATGAAACAACATTTGAATATGTGAAGAGCAAGCCACATGCACCGCAAGGCGCGGACTGGGATGCTGCAGTTGAATATTGGAAGACGCTACAGAGCGATGCTGATGCAAAGTTCGATGTCGAGATCTCCTTTAAAGCCGAAGAGTTGGCACCATTCGTTACATGGGGAACTAACCCTGGACAAGGACTTCCACTTAACGCCTCAGTTCCAAATCCCGCTGAAATTTCCGATGTGGAAGAGCGCGGTGCTGCGGAGCGCGCACTTACCTACATGGGTCTTGAAGCAGGAGTTCCTCTTAAGTCGATCAAGGTTGACACTATTTTCTTAGGCTCTTGCACCAACGGTCGTATTGAAGATCTGCGGGCGGCGGCAGCTGTACTCAAGGGGAAGCAGAAGGCTGATTCAGTCCGCATGTTGGTAGTTCCGGGATCTGCGCGCGTTCGTCTGCAAGCGGAGCAAGAAGGACTCGATAAGGTCTTTATCGACTTTGGCGCCGAATGGCGTAATGCTGGTTGCTCTATGTGTCTTGGGATGAACCCTGATCAACTTGCTGTTGGTGAGCGTTCTGCATCAACCTCAAATCGTAACTTTGAAGGACGTCAGGGCAAGGGTGGTCGTACACACCTCGTGAGCCCATTGGTTGCAGCAGCAACTGCTATCCGCGGCACACTCTCATCTCCAGCAGATCTGTAAGGAGCACACAATGGAAAAATTTATAACTCATACAGGTACAGCCGTTCCACTGCGTCGCTCCAATGTTGATACCGATCAGATCATTCCTGCGGTTTATTTGAAGCGCGTGACTAAGAGCGGTTTCGAAGATGGACTCTTCGCGGCTTGGCGCAACGATCCTGACTTTGTTCTCAATCAACCGCAGTACAAAGATGCAACAGTCCTCGTTGCCGGCGCTGACTTCGGTACCGGCTCTTCTCGTGAGCACGCTGTTTGGGCTCTGCAAAACTACGGCTTCAAAGCAGTGATTTCTAGTCGTTTCGCCGATATTTTCCGCGGCAACTCACTTAAGGGCGGCTTGCTCACCGTGATCCTGCCTCAAGAGAACGTGGAGAAGATTTGGGATCTGATTGAAGCCGACCCAACCACTGCTATCACCGTCGATTTAGAGGCTAAGAACGTGCGCCTCGGGAGCGAGGTCTTCCCCTTCGAACTCGATGATTACACCCGCTGGCGTCTGATGGAAGGTCTCGATGACATCGG
>CAIWWH010000010.1 GCA_903916385.1 uncultured Actinomycetes bacterium | reverse complement strand
TAGAAGCGACGGGCGGCGACGAACTTCTCGCCACCAAACCAAGCCCCAAAACTTTCGATGCGAACTCGGGCTCCGGTATGTGGAGCATCAACCATCTGACCATTTCCAAAGTAGATTCCAACGTGAGAGATCGGTTGCCCGAAGAAGACCAGATCTCCGGGGCGAATCGCGTTCAGCGGAATCCATTTTCCATATGAAGTTTGTGCGGCGGCAGAGTGTGGGACCGAGATCCCAGCTTGTTGCAGAGCGCGCATTGTTAGCCCCGAACAGTCCCAATAGACGAGGCCAGCTCCACCGAACATGTAACGCGAGCCGAGTTGTTTGAGTGCGTACCGAAGTGCAATCGCCTCCGCTCCTGTGGCGGCGATCTTCCCCCTTGCCAGGGCCAGCGACTTCTTTTGGTAGGCGTTATCCGAAGAGGCTTGCAGAGCAGCAAGGCGAGCACGTTCGGCTTTGGTGAGGCCAGCGAGCAGTTTCTGAGCTTGGGCCAGCTTTGCCTGCGCGGCGACTTCTTGTGCCTGGTAGCGAGCCTTGGCTGCAGCCACGAGGGCCACCTTCTGGTTCAATGTGAGAGCGGTGCTCTTCAGAGCGATATCGGCTGCGGCAAATTTGCGCATTCGAATCGCGTTCTGGGTTTCAACGACGCTGAGGGATTGAGCGCTGTTGAGGTATTGGGTGGGGTCTGACGAGAACATCAAAGTCATACCTTGACCCAAAAATCCATTCTTGTACTGCTCGGCAGCGAGGGCACCGATAGAGCGCTTCAGCGCCGTAAGGCTCGCTGTCTGAACGCTGTCCTTGGCCTGGACCGAATTGAGCGAGCGAGTCAGGTTGATCAGATCGACTTGAGACTGCTGCGCCGATTCGGCGATGGCCGAGGCCTGAATCTGTAGTGAGGTGACCTGTGCCTGGACCGCAGCGATGGATTGCGTGGCTTGTGCGGCGGGAGAGATGGAGATCAACAGAGCTGCTACCGAAGAAGTTGCTAACCCCCAGGCGACCCTGCGAGTGAGTGCCGCTCGAAGACTCATTGGGTTAGGTTACCGTAAGGTATCTCGCTAGAAGCAAGCGCTAACTGGGCTAATATTGAGCGTATTGCGTCAGAATTTACTGAGAATGCGCAATCGATCGGGAGTTTTCGGGTAATGAAATACCTGCAAGCGATGCGCATCCAGCAGTGGAGCAAGAATCTTCTGGTCCTTGTAGCGCCCTTCGCGGCCGGCCATGTCTTTCACTATACGATTTTAAGTAAGACGCTCTACGCCTTCTTCGCATTTTCATTTGCAGCCAGCTTCAATTACATCATTAACGATCTTCGAGACGCCCCGCGCGATCGCACAAACGCTAAGAAATCCGGGAGGCCCATCGCTTCAGGGAGGATAACTCCTAACGCCGCCTTGGTACTAGCGGCGCTCAACGCAATCGCAGCCCTCTTGTTGACCGCGCTCCTCCCTGGATCTTTCAAAATCACTCTAGGAATATATGTCCTTCTCACCCTGCTCTACTCCTTTGGGTTGAAGCACGAGCCCATTGTCGAACTTCTCATAGTCTCCTTTGGTTTCGCTTTGCGCGCTATTGGCGGAGCTACTGCAACGCATACCCCGAGTTCGCGTTGGTTCCTGGTCGTCGCAACATTTGGGCCTCTGGTGATCGTCACGGCGAAGCGGATCGCAGAGAAGAAGAATCAGCAGGAGGCAAATGTCAGACCCGTAGTGGCTCAGTACACCAGCGAGTTTCTTCAACTGGTGCTGACCGTCGCAATTGGAATCACTCTT
Source organism: uncultured Actinomycetes bacterium (assembly GCA_903916385.1). Classification (GTDB taxonomy): domain Bacteria; phylum Actinomycetota; class Actinomycetes; order Nanopelagicales; family Nanopelagicaceae; genus PALSA-747. The sequence continues at coordinate 3,470 of CAIWWH010000010.1, read as the reverse complement.
ACCGCCTATAGCCTCTGGGCATTTTCGCTCACGGGAACTCACCCATATGCCGAGATCTCGGTTATCACCGTGACCTTTGGATTGTTGCGCTACATCTTGGCTGTTGAAAAACATAGCGGTGAAGCGCCCGAAGAGGTCATGTACAGCGACTATTATTTTCTTGGAGCGGGATTCGCGACGGCGCTCCTCTTAGTTCTCTCGGTCTATGCAAATAACTGACCCAGTCCTTACTTCGGGGTGGGGTAATAATTTTCACTCCTTGAGTTCAAGGGCATCGGCCTCCACCGTTGCAGAGGCCCAAGAGATACTCGCGAAGGCGAGTACTGCGCGAGGATTGCTCGCGACTGGTCTGCATCGAAGCTATGGTGACTCAGCACTCAACTCGGGCGGCACACTTCTTGATTTAACCTCGATGAATCACATTCGTATTGATCGCGCATCCCGCATTGCCGTAGCGGGAGCAGGTGCCACCATCGCCGATTTGGAAAAGGCTGCCCTAGCGCAATCTCTCTTCCCACCGATAGTTCCCGGTACAGGTTATGTAACGATGGGTGGAGCGGTCGCTGCTGATATTCATGGCAAATCCCATCACCGCACTGGTTCATTTTCGGCATCACTGCGTCGCATGACCCTCTTGCTCTCCTCTGGAGAGGTTGTTGATTACACCCCCAAAGACGTTGAATTTTGGGCCACAGTTGGAGGGCTCGGCCTAACTGGAACCCTTCTTGAAGTTGAGTTAGAACTTCGCGAAGTTACCTCAAATTCAGTCTTCGTTTTAGAAAAACGGGTGAAGAATCTCGAGGAGATGATCACGATACTTGCGGAGTCTGATTCCGATTTCGAGCATACCGTGGCTTGGATCGACTTATCAGGTGACTACCGTGGTCGGGGAGTCGTTAGTCTCGGAAATTATTGTGCGAAGCAGGTGAAGAGTAAGGAGGCCACATCCAAAGGTCCTACGCTCCCGTCGATTGCTGGGAAGAATTTCATCACACCACTTTCGGTGCGAGCCTTTAACGAAATCTGGTACCGAAAGCCACTCAAGAATGGTGAAAGTTCTCTTACTAAATACATGCATCCACTCGATGGAATTAATCGCTGGAATAATATTTACGGCACCCCTGGATTCCTGCAATACCAATTTGTCATTGATGTTGGTAAGGAGCAGATCTTCGAACGCCTCTTCGCCGGGTTACGCGCCTTGAAGGCAGCATCCTTTCTTGGGGTGCTCAAAAAATTCGGAGAGCGCTCGGCAGCTCCCCTCAGTTTTCCGCGTCCTGGATGGACACTCACCCTTGATTACTCGACCTCGATCCCAGGTCTGGAGAAATTCCTGCAGGAGTTCGACGAAGAGTTAGTCGCGGCTGGTGGGCGCATCTACCTCATCAAGGATTCGCGGGTGGACCCCGCACTAATTCCAACTATGTATCCACGTTTAGGCGAATGGCGCGCAGTACGAGACAGTATGGATCCCAAGGGTTTGTGGCAATCAGATCAAGCCAGGAGGCTGCACTTATGTTAAACGGATTCAAGAGCCCTGGTCGGATCGCCTTGATCGGTGGCGAGAGCGAGATCGGTTTAGCAATCATCTCCCATCTTCCCCAAGATAAATCTCGCGAAGTGATCCTCGTCAGTCGCAGTGGCGAATATGCCATGGATATCACCGTTAAGGCTGATCGAGAAAGAATCGCTCACGATCTCTTCGCCAAGGGTGACGTTGACCTTGCGATCGTTGCTGTGGGGCTCTTGGGGAATGATCCAAGTAAGAGCGCAGCAGATAATCTCTTAGCGGCAATGGGTGTCAATTACTTAGGTACCGTCCACTTCGTCGAGCTTCTCGTTGAACGCATGAAGGTGCAGGCGCACGGCACGATTTTGATCATCAGTTCCTTCGCGCAGGTGAGACCGCGCGATGACAACTTCGGCTACGGATCGACTAAGGCCGGGTTGGATTTCTATGCTCGTGGACTCGCCTCAAAACTAAAGGGCACGGGTGTCACCATAAAAATTCTGCGTCCCGGCTTTGTGCAGAGCAAGATGACGAAGGGTATGGCTCTTCCTCCCTTTGCGATTACTTCGGAGGAGTGCGGCCGTTACGGGGCGCAGGCGCTGCGATCTAAAAAATTAATCACGTGGGCGCCTTCAATTTTGAAATATGTCGCTGTGATCTTTAGGGTGCTGCCTGCACCTATCTTCACCAGGATTTCACATCGCTGACTGGTATCTTCGCATCGTGAAGTGGGTAAAAGAGCGCGGAGTTGCGCTCCGCGAATGGGCGAAGAGATTAAGCCGAGTCAAGAGAGCTTTGATTGCAGTCCCCTCCCTTTTCCTTATCGTCGTACTTTGGTCGGTCAGCACCGCGCTTCTAGCTCCAGGCACCGATCCGCTTTCGGCGCGATTGGCCGAATGGGGTCGCAACCACTATTTAGGTTTCGTCGTTACGGCTCTTGAAAATGCGCAGTACAGCATTGATAAACCCAAGATAGGTGGAACTCTCGATCCGTCAGCATCGAAGGCTCTGGCACAGAACGCAATTCAATATGCCAAGACCCTGCCCAGTGTTGTGACTCCAGCGCTACCCGGTGAGGGCGATCTCAAGACTGTTTATAAAGTCAATGGAGCTCCCGCGATCCAAGTTGGATTTCTCCGTCCTGACGCGCAGCACACCTCTTATCTGGCAGGCATCGCAATCATGCAGACCTCGCTTCTACGCTTTGCGCAGTATCCAGGTTTTTCAGAGCCTGGTGAGTTGGGAAAGATCGGCCAGGCTGATCATCTGGCAGGTGCCGATTTAAATGGTCTCGTCGCTACCTTTAATAGCGCATTTAAGGTAAAGGATTCGCTCGGTGGGTACTATCAAAACGGCGTGATGATCAAACCCCTAGTCCAAGGAAAAGCGGCACTCGTTATATATAAAGATGGACACGTTGAGATCGGCTCGTGGGGGAGTGAACTCACGATGAACCCCCAAGTATCATCTGTAAGACAGAATCTCAGCCCGCTTATTGATAACGGAGTTGTTGCTCCTGACCTTAATAAAGATGTCCTCGCCAAGTGGGGGTGGACTGTTAAGAACGCTCACTATGTTTGGCGTTCGGGTGTCGGAATTGATGCATCAGGGAACGTGATTTACGTTGCGGGCAATTCGCTGTCGGTGCAGAGTTTGGCTAACTTGCTGAAAACAGCAGGTGCTGTACGGGCGATGGAACTTGATATCAATCAAGAGTGGATTTCATATATGTGGTACCCACTGGCAACAAATGGGGTCGCTGTAAATCCAATTAAGTTAGTGCCCTTTACCCGCCCCGCAAAGCGCTACTTCAGTCCGAGCAGCCGCGATTTCTTCGCGGTGTATTCCCGCGAGAAGCAACTACCTACTTCTCCTGAATCAAATACTCACTCAAGCGCGCTGCAGTCGCCATCACTTGTGCCGCGTGTGCTCTACCCGGTTGGCGACTCAAGCGCTCCAT
>CAIWWH010000009.1 GCA_903916385.1 uncultured Actinomycetes bacterium | reverse complement strand
GCCGGACACCTCAACCCTGAGGTAGTTGCCGAGACCAAGAAGGCGCTTGAGACCGGAACACTATTCGTAACACCTTCACCAATCTCTAGAGATGGTGCAGAGCGAATCTGCAAACGCTTTGGCGTCGATCAGATCCGTTTTGCAAACTCTGGAACTGAAGCAACGATGTATGCCGTTCGCTTGGCAAAGGCTTACACCGGTAAAGATGGATTGGTAAAGATCGAGGGTGGTTACCACGGTAGCTATGACCCACTAACAGTTTCAGCGAAGCCTGATCTTAAGTTAGCCGGTCCTGCCGATAACCCAACACCTGTGATTCCAGCAGGAACACTCGCTGGTGAGATCTATGTCGTGCCATTTAATAATATCGTTGCACTTGAGCGAGTATTTAAAGAGCACGCAAAGACAATTGCCTGTTTGATTATGGAACCTGTTCTTGAGAACCTTGCAATCGTTCTGCCAGATGAGGGATACCTCGCAGCAGTGCGTGCGCTCTGCGATCAATATGGAATTGTTCTCATCTTTGATGAGGTGAAGACTGGATTAACAGCGGGTCCTCGCGGCGCAGCCGCTCGTATCGGAGTAAAGCCAGATCTCATCTGTCTTGCTAAATCAATTGGTGGCGGATTGCCACTGGCTGCATTTGGTGGAAAGAAAGAGATCATGGATGCTGTTGCAGATGGTCGCTTCCATCACTTCGGTACTTTTAACGCCAACCCGCTAGCCATGGCTGGTGTCCGTGCAATGGATAAGGTCTGCACCGAGGCAAGCCTCGGTAAGGCTGAAGCTTTGAATTACCAGGCACTCGATCGCATCACCGAGATCATCAACGAGTACGAGCTTCCAGCTCACACAGTTGGTTTTGGAATTAAGGGTTGCATCACCTGGTCGATCGATCCAGTGCGCAATTACCGTGACTACAAGGCGACTGATTTCAAGGTTGCAGAACTCTCTTGGCTCTGGTCACTTAACCGCGGAATCATCACGCCTCCGGGACTAGATGAGCAGTGGTTGATCAGTTTGGCTCATGAGCAGAACGAGATTGATATCTTGGTAGAAGACTTCCGTCAGATTGCAGCAGCGATCCGCGCTTAAGTAATACTAATTATTCGAGGGAGATGAGGTCGAAGTACTCATCGTTCCAGAGATCTTCATCTCCATCGGGTAGGAGCAAGACACGTTCAGGTTTAAGAGCGACTACCGCACCAACATCGTGCGTCACCATTACAACTGCGCCTTGATATTCAGCGAGTGCTGCAAGAATTTCATCGCGAGATGCAGGATCCAAGTTATTTGTAGGCTCATCGAGCAGTAGCAAGTTGGCTGCGCCAACCACGAGCGTGGCAAGAGCAAGTCTGGTTCGCTCACCACCACTCAATACCTTTACAGGCTTCTGCACATCATCACCACTAAAGAGGAATGAACCCAATACTTGACGGGCTTGTGGCTCGCCAACGCCTTCACCTGAAGAGATCATGTTTTCGAGGACTGATCTTTCGAAGTCGAGCATTTCGTGTTCTTGCGCGTAGTAACCAATCTTCAAACCATGTCCTGGCTCAATCGCGCCGGTATCTGATTCGGTAACGCCTGCGAGCATTTTGAGGAGTGTGGTCTTACCTGCACCGTTGAGTCCCAAGATAACAACGCGAGAGCCCTTATCAATTGCGAGATCGACATCGGTGAAAATTTCAAGTGAGCCATATGACTTGGAGAGTCCATGTGCCATAAGTGGTGTCTTGCCGCAAGGCGCCGGAGTGGGGAAGCGGAGCTTTGCAACCTTGTCAGACTTGCGAACATCTTCGAGACCGGCAAGGAGAGCATCAGCGCGACGCAACATTCCTTGAGCAGCGACAG
>CAIWWH010000008.1 GCA_903916385.1 uncultured Actinomycetes bacterium | reverse complement strand
GCGTGGGCTACCTCATCCGGAATATAGACCGGATCCTTCTTACGGCTCTTGGACTTAGGCATGAGCAAAAGGTACACCACTATCAAAACATTATTGAAAATCGCGCTCTCGCTCGGCTCGCTACCCTAAGCCCATGGTCCGCATCCTCGTTGTCGATAACTACGACTCCTTCGTCTATAACCTGGTGCAGTATCTGGGCCAGCTAGGAGCTGAAGTCACGGTGCGGCGCAATGACGAGGTGGATTTTTCCAGCCTGCCGAACTTTGACGGAATTCTCATATCGCCTGGACCAGGAACCCCGGAGGCCGCAGGGCAGAGTATTGAACTGGTGCAGTATGCAGTGGAGCACCACACGCCGCTCTTAGGAGTCTGCTTAGGACATCAGGCAATAGCGGTCGCATTTGGAGCGACGGTCTCGCGTGCACCGGAGTTACTACACGGAAAGACTTCGACAGTTCATCATACGAACAAGGGTCTTTTGGTTGATCTACCTTCGCCATTTACAGCGACTCGTTATCACTCACTCGCAATTGAACCCGAAACACTTCCTGCCGAACTAGAAGTTACAGGAAAGACCGATTCTGGCGTGGTCATGGCCATTGAACATACTTCGCTTCCTATTTCAGGAGTGCAATTCCACCCTGAGTCGGTGTTAACGGAGCACGGCCATCAGATGTTAGGCAATTGGTTAGAGCGCTGTGGTGACGTCGGTGCTCGTTCACGTTCTGAGGGACTCTCTCCGGTAGTTAACCGCTCCTAGTTAGTTGGAGGCGTATTTACTGTAATCGTCACGGTCGATCCGATATTTTGCGTGCTGCCAGCATCGGGCGCCTGCGCCAAGACAATCTGTAGGTTTTGCGAAGCGTCGTATGCCGTTGCGGAGCGGACTAAGAACCCAGCTTGTGTAAGTGTTGTGATCGCTTGAACTTCTGTCTCACCGACCAGATTTGGAACTTGCAAACTTCCACTAGCAATCTGTAGCACAACACCTGCGCCGGCTTGCAGGATGCTTCCCGGTGATGGATTAACTCCGAGTACGGTTCCTGGCGCTTGATTGGAATCCTCCGACATAGTCTGTGAAATTGTTAAACCGGCGGCAGAGAGCGCGCTGCGCGCATCCGACAGAGAGAGTCCAATGAGGTTGATGGGAACCGAGGTATCACCAGCACCAGATGATTCGGTCAGTGTGATGCTGCTACCGGGAATTACTTTTGAATCGGCAAGGGGTAGTTGGCCTGATATTCGACCCTTAGGAATTGTTGATGATGGGCCCTGTTGGATATTGATGGTGAAGTTTGGAAGAAGTGCACGCGCCTGAGCTTCGGTCAGACCAACAACATTTGGGACTTGCTGTGAAGGAGAGACTGTTCCATGGGTTCGCGTGAGCAACGTGGAACCTGCGATGAGAACGAGCGCTACGACAACTCCACCAACTAAAAAGAGTCGACGCCGTGGCTTTGTGCGCCTAATTCGAGTAGTTACTTCTTCTCCGCGTATTGCACGCCGTAGATCTTCCAACATGGCGCTCGCGTCTTGATAGCGGTCACTGGGATCCTTATGGAGCGCTACTTTGATGATTGTTTCGAGGTTGGGATCTATCTCGGGGTTGATATCAGATGGCGCTGGTAGTGGAGCTGAGACATGCTGAAACGCAATAGATACAGGAGTATCGCCAGTAAAGGGAGGTCTACCGACCAAGAGTTCATACATCAGGCATCCAACGGAGTAAATATCACTACGTGCATCGGCATATTCACCAGTTGCCTGCTCGGGTGACAAATATTGCGCAGTCCCAACGACATTCCAGGTGTTTGTCATCGTTGCACCGACATCATCTAAGGCTCGCGCAATGCCGAAGTCCATCACTTTTACCTTGCCCGAATCAGTAATCATGATGTTTCCAGGTTTAATATCGCGGTGAATGATCCCTTGCTCGTGCGAATACTCCAGCGCCTCCAAGATTTCAGTAACAATCGTGACTGCTTCTGCTTGTGATATCTCGGCATCTGATTGCAAGACCTGACGGAGAGAGTGTCCCTTAACGAGCTCCATAACGATGTAGGAATCGGCGCCATCTTCTCCGGAGTCAAATACTGCAACAATTCCCGGATTGTTCAGCGCACCTGCAGCCAGCGCCTCTTTCTTAAAACGCGCAACAAAAGCAGGATCGCGCGCTAAATCGCTACGCAAAATTTTCACCGCGACCTTGCGATGTAAACGCAGATCTTCGGCGATATATACATCTGCCATCCCGCCGGTGCCAATCATGGCTCCTAGCTCGTAACGACTATTAAAGATCTTCTTAGTCATGAACGCGCCGCCCCTAGAAGTTCGATCGGTGAAACTGCGGCATCCTCGACGACTTCACTCCAAAGGATGGTGATGTTATCCGGCGCACCTTTTTCGTGAACAGCGGCAACGAGCTCCTTCACCACCTCGGTCGATTCTGCCCTCTTTAAAATATTCGTTATCTCAAAGTCAGAAAGAACAGAGCTCAGTCCATCACTGCAGAGCAGGAAGTGATCTCCGACCTTCACTTCAAAGAGGTGGAGTATTGGATCTATGCCGGAGTCACCAATCAGGGCTTGCGTAAGCAAAGAGCGTTGCGGATGGTTAATTACCTCGTCTGGAGTTAAACGGCCCTGATCCAGTAGTTCTTGCATGACTGTGTGGTCGTAACTTAACTGAATTAGTCTCTTACCATTCCATTGGTAGCAGCGAGAGTCTCCGATATGGAGAAGTTCAACCTGTGCCCCATTGAGATGGAGCGCTGTGAGCGTCGTCCCCATCCCTTGCAGTGCTCGGTCGGAGTTCGCTACCTCCGCGATTTCATGATCAATGGAGAAGGAGATATTTAAAAGTAGATCTTCACGGGATTCGGCATCCAACGCTGGATCGCTCAAGACAGTTGAAAGTTCTTTGACGGAGGTGATGGCGATTTTCGAGGCGACCTCTCCGCCCGCATGGCCACCCATTCCATCGGCTACTGCAATTAAACGTGGGGAAACCAGCGCGGCATCCTCGTTGCCATCGCGGACCAATCCCAGCTCACTAACCGCAATAGTTTTGAATGAGCGATTCATAGATTTAGCCTAACGGTGCTAACCTCTTAGGAGTAAGCCCGAGTGGCGGAACGGCAGACGCGCACGATTCAGGTTCGTGTACTCGTAAGGGTGTAGGGGTTCAAATCCCCTCTCGGGCACTCATAGCGCCAAGGTGGAGTTTCACTTAGGTAGAATCAACAAGTGAGTACATATGCCTACCTGGGACCTGCTGGAACATTCACTGAGGCGGCCCTGATTGGCATCACCAACGGGGACGATCAACTCGTACCCTCTGCAAATGTGACCGCGGCCCTCGATGCGGTCCGCAGCGGCCAGGCAGAGTTCGCCCTAGTTCCGATAGAGAACTCCGTAGAGGGTGTCGTGGCACGTACTCTGGACGAGCTAGCTACTGGCGTTGCCCTAGAGATCGTTGCTGAGACCACCATCCCGGTCAGTTTTTCCCTCATGGTCCTCCCTGCAGATACCAAAAAAAGATTGACCAAGATCGCTACTCACCCTCACGCAGAGTCACAATGCCGCCAATTTATCGCCCGTGAATTTCCGGGGGCTGAAATCATCACCACACCTTCTACCGCCGCGGCGGCTGAAGGTCTCAAAGATGGAAATTGGGATGGGGCGATCGCAGCGCAGATTGCCGCCGAAAAGTATGGCTTGACCGTTATTGCAGAAAATATCGGAGATAACGAAGCCGCAGTGACTCGATTTGTTTTGGTGCGCAGACCCGGCGCCGTGCCTGCTCCGACGGGGAATGACCGCACCTCTCTGGTCGCTTACATCGATATCGACCATGCTGGAGCGCTCCTCGAAATTCTGACGGAGTTTGCCAAGAATGATGTAAATCTCTCTTTTATTCAGAGCAGACCAACCGGGCGCGAACTTGGCCACTATCACTTCATCATCGATGTCGAAGGACATCAGAGTGATGCGGCAGTGGCTCTTTCAATCGCTGGGCTACGTGCGATCTGCGAAGATATTCGAATCCTCGGCTCTTATCCGCGTGCGACAACTAGGTAGGCTAACCCCGTGATTGATTTAAAGATCCTCCGCGAAGATCCAGAACGCGTCCGCCTCTCTCAAAAGGTGCGCGGCGAGAGTGTTGAAATCGTTGATCAACTGCTAGCGCTTGACGAAGCACGCAGAGTGGCTATTACAACATTTGAATCACTGCGAGCTGAACAGAACCTCCTCTCAAAATCGGTGGGAGCCGCAAAGGGAGATGAGAAGGCTGCTCTTTTGGAGAGCGCTAAAGAACTGTCCAGCAGAGTCAAGGAGGCCGACGCTCTGCGCGCCACCGCCGAGGCCGCTGCTGACGCAGCGCTCATGCAGATACATAATTTGATTAGTCCAGATGCTCCGGTTGGTGGCGAAGCAGACTTCGTCGTACTAGAACATGTCGGTACGCCTCGCGATTTTGCTACCGACGGCTTTGAACCGCGCGATCACGTGGACCTTGGCAAAATTCTTAAGGCCATTGACACGGAGCGTGGAGCCAAAGTTGCCGGTTCGCGCTCCTATTACTTGACAGGTGTCGGAGCGCTCTTAGAGTTCGCGCTTGTTAATTACGCTATCTCTTCGGCTACCAGGGCGGGCTTTACCCCGGTCATCCCACCGGTCCTCGTTCGTCCTGAGGCGATGGAGGGCACTGGCTTTTTGGGACAGGCCGCCGAGAATGTTTATCATCTCGAAGAGGATGATGTTTATCTGGTAGGCACCAGTGAAGTTCCGCTCGCTGCTTTTCATATGGACGAGATCGTGGACCAACTCCCCATTCGTTATGCGGGTTACTCCTCGTGCTTCCGCCGCGAAGCGGGCACCTACGGCAAAGACACCCGTGGAATTATCCGGGTACACCAATTCGACAAGGTCGAAATGTTCATCTTCTGTGAACCAAAAGATGCGCTCGCCGAACACCAAAAGTTATTGCAGTGGGAGAAGGATTTCTTGGATGCAATGGAGATTCCCTACCGTGTTATCGATGTCGCCTCAGGCGACCTCGGAGCCAGTGCCATTCGCAAATTCGATATTGAAGCGTGGATACCAACTCAAAATGCGTATCGAGAAGTGACTAGTACTTCTAATTGCACCGAGTTCCAGGCTCGTCGCCTGAACATTCGTTACCGCGATGGCGAGAGCACCAAACCTGTGGCTACTCTGAACGGCACACTCGTGGCGATCCCGCGCATGATCGTTGCAATTTTAGAGAATCACCAACAAGCAGATGGTTCGGTAGTAGTCCCAACCGCCCTGCGCCCCTTCTTAGGAGTCGACCGATTACTTCCGGCATAAGTGGTACCAGACCAAAAGTTATTGCGACGGATTTAGATGGCACGATCGTCTCTTCGTATGAACGTATCTCCTCTCGCACGATCGAGGCCTTCACACAGGCTCATGAAGCGGGCGTCGAAATCTTCTTTGTAACGGGAAGACCACCGCGCTGGATGCGAGAGATCAAAGAGGCGTTTGGATTTGGTAACGCTATTTGCGCAAATGGGGCGATGCATTACGATCTTTTAAAAGAGGAAGTTATCGAGGAGTGGTTGATCCCCCTCGATCAGCAATTTGAATTTGTGAAGCGAATGCGTAGTGCTGTCCCATCAATCTCATTTGCAACAGAGTATGGCGATGAGTTCCACCATGAGAGCGCCTATATCCCTCGATGGGATGTCGGAGTTGATAACCACCCCGTGGAACGCATTGAAGAGAAGTTGCTCAAGCCGGCTTTTAAAATGTTGGCGCGCTGCTCCAATTTGGAATTCACTTCTGATGAGCTCTTAGAGATTGCGGTACGCCAAGCCGGTGATTTGGTCACGATTACTCACTCGAATGCAGGGGAATCGTTATTAGAGATATCCTCTCTTGGGGTAAGTAAGGGTGAAACCTTGTCCAGACTCACTGCTCGGATGGGTTTTGGGGCGGACGATGTGGTCACCTTTGGAGACAATCCCAATGACTTCTCAATGCTCTCTTGGGCATCGCGTTCGTGGGCGATGGCCGATGGTCATAAAGATGCCCCTAAGTACGCGAAATTTGTGGCGCAGCCCCATCATCATGATGGTGTGGCAATAGTGATTGAAGAGCTGCTCGCCCTACCTCTTTAGTCCTCTGCTCTGCGTGGATTTTGTCGCCCCGCCCTCCTCCAGTAAGTTTGCCCACGGAGGGCTCGCATAGCGGCCGAGTGCACCGGTCTTGAAAACCGGCAAGGGAAACCTTCGTGGGTTCAAATCCCACGCCCTCCGCCACTTTTATACCGATTTTTATGCTTGTGGGCGATTTCACCCCTTCAAGCGTGGCCCCTACCTAGCGTTAAGTGGACTTGGGGACGAAACTTCTCCCATGGCAATTGATACCTCAGGCAATGGCGTCTTCTCAGAGGGCCGAGCAAAGCTCACAGCTCGAACACTACGTACCGATAAGTGGTGGATTCAGCCCTTTATCACCGTCTTCGTGCTCTTCTCCTTTATCGTTTATGCGACCTTCCGGGCCTTTGAAAACGGAAAGTACTTTGCAGAGCCGCTGATCTCACCCTTCTACTCTCCCTGTCTCGCATCAAACTGCGTAAAGGGTTCGCCTTCTTTTGTTGGGACTTTCTTCGGTACGTATCACATCTTCGG
>CAIWWH010000007.1 GCA_903916385.1 uncultured Actinomycetes bacterium | reverse complement strand
GAAGAGATTAAGGCTGCCAAAGCACCATACCCCCACCAGAACGCTTAGCCTCATACATCGCGGCATCGGCACGCGCCATTAAATCTACTCCGCCATCATTGACCACGCGGCCAATACTTACCCCGACGTTGATTTCGTGGCCCGCGACAATAAACGGGTAGGAGACTGTCGAAGCCAGCGCCATTCCGACCTCTAGTCCAAGTCGTGTACTACCGAGAGCAATGACACCAAACTCATCGCCTCCTAATCGTGCCAAGAGCGAACCCGTCGGAGTAACGCGAGAGAAGCGGAGTGCAATCTGCCGCAACAGCTCATCACCCGCTTCGTGGCCCAAAGTGTCGTTGACCGCTTTGAACCCATCTAAATCCAGCAAGAGAAGTGTTGCCGGATCGCCGTCGAGGTTCGTAAGTTGATGTATGAAGCGACGTCGATTTGCTAGCCCAGTTAGCTCGTCTATACGAGCCAGTTCTAAGTTGTTCGCCGCACTGCGGGCCTGTTGCAGTGCGATAGCCATCCTAGCCACGGCGAGTGCAATAGTTGCGATAGCTGGAATTAATACAACCGTCGGCAGAAAAGTCTGCCTGAGAGCAGAGATCGCAAGTATCAATCCGCTGCAGACCATCGCGACAGTAGTGAGACTCGAGATAACACGTTCACTGAGCTCTTCTTCGCCACCATGGTGCCAAAGCGCTTCAGCCATAACGCTCAGTCCGAGCAACCAACCATCGTCACTCAACTCCCCAAAGTTGTACTGGCTACTTGCCGATTTAAAGAGAAAGTAGAGGTCGGTCGCGGTAAATATCGCGATACCAAGGAGGAAGAGAAAAGAGCGCAGGGCTCGCCTCTGCGCCAGCACGATGAAGAGAGCGATGGCAAGGAGCACCACGTCACCGATCGGATAGACGATAGAGAGAAAGACGGTAGTGGAGTCACCAGTGAAATGGGTCATCGCACTCTTCAAAAAGAGATAAGCGATGAGAGTGGAAAGACCAAAGGTAATGATGACGACCTCTAAGAGCTCTGCGAAACGAAATGTCCGATGTGCCGTTAGAGCTCGGATAAGGCTTAACAAAATAAGTGGGTAGAACAATATGTAACAGAGATCAGAGAAGTTGGACCAGAAGAAGGGCCCGTAAAAATCGTTCCACGTCGTCGTTATTGATCCGAGAGTCCAGATGAAAAGGGCAACGGATAGCAATACTCGTGCCAGCCTGTCGTTGTAAGCGGGTGCGTAGAAAGCGACAATGGCTGCGAGGACCCCTACAGCGTTATAAATGTAGAGATCTGCGAGGGGAGTCGTGCCGGAGGAGAAGAAACGAACTGCGAAGTGCAAAAGAAGAAGTGCAAGTGGCGCGATCCGAAGCCTGAGATATGTCTTGGACGTTCCAATTGCCATCGCCCGAGATTAGTGACTCGCAATTAAGAAAATCAGTAGATTATTTACCTGTTAACAAAAAGAGAGCCTCCCAGGACTTAGCTGCGCTGCTAAGTCCTGGGAGGCTCCAGATCGCTAGATTTAGAGGTTTTGCGCCCTCTTTAAAAATTCGTCCTACAACCCTGCCTTACATGCGAGAGCGCGCGTGGTCTTTGCCGTCGTAATCGCTGCCGTCAGTTGGGCTGTAAGTTGCTTCTGCTGCGCGATAGCGTTGTTGACAGTTGATGTCCAGGTTGTGATCTGGGTCTGATCGTTGGTAATCGTCGAATTGATGCGAGCCAAAGTCCGAGTGAGTTGGTCAATAGTCTGCTGACGATACTTGACTCCCGTGGTGTACGCATTGACCGTTGCTTGATCACCCTTCGCCTTCTGGCTTCCAACGACATCTGCATTTAGCGCAGCTTGCGCTGCGGCAAGGCCAGCCTGATCAGCGGCTAACTTTGCCTGGTAGGCCGCGATGGCTGCGTTATAACCCGTGACTTGAGTCGATGGTTTGTGCGTTGCTGGGTCATAGTCAATCGTGTACAAATTCTTATTCATCACCGCATCGAGAGAGGTCTGGGCAACGGTGAGTGCGTTCTGGTACGAAGCGAGAAGGCTCTGTGCCTGACTTGCCGCATTGGTTGCATTCTTTGTGTAAGTGGTGAGGTTCCCGACATTGCTGAGGTAATCGGCTTGTGAGGTGATGCAACTGGCCGTAGCCCATACGAGCTTTGGTGAGGTCGTTGTTGGATTGGCTACGCAGGTATAGGTGCCTGATTTAAGATTTAATTTTGTGCATGCGGTGCCTTGTTTTCCTGCGGCATCAGCTGAGGCGCTCAGAGCAATCGATCCACCCACAATGAGTGCACCCGCAAGGAGCACGCTTGCCAGTTTTCGAGTAGAGAGCATCTTCATCTTTGTTTCCTCCAATAGGCCCAGCTCTTCTGGAACACGGGATGATTCTAGAGCGTCCCCCTCCCCTTAGTTGGGAAAAAAGGAGGCTAGAACCGTGAAGTTGGTGTGAATTCACCCGATTAAACTAGGTATCGACTCTCGGCTCGTGTATCGCGCTTAAGGGGTCCGACCCAGTCCCAGTAGCTCAGTGGATAGAGCAACCGCCTCCTAAGCGGTAGGTCGCCGGTTCAACTCCGGCCTGGGACACGGAGTGCCGCGCTTCATCATCTTTCTCTGCGGATATGGAGCCCTGCTATTAGCGGCTGCATGCGCTGCTTGGTATCTTGAATCGAAGAAGGCGGAGCGCACCTGGGATAAAACCTTGAAGAGCGGGAATGTTGTGGTGCACGCATGAAATTGTGGATGAACTTTCGAGAGGACGAGCCCGATGGAGGTCTGCCGCCCAAGAAGCGGCGATTTGGGAAGAGGCGTGTGGATGATGCACGAGTTGAGGACAAGGCAGAAGCAGAGAATATTCAGGGTGACTATCGGGATCAAGACCCCGCCTACGACCCAGACGAAATGCATGGGCCACTTGGCACCGTTCGACCCGATGGTGAGAAGAATTATTTCAGTGAAGAACGTTTACAAGAGTTTTATATCAAAGATTTGATTGAGGCAAAGCACCATGAGGTTCTCTTCTTCTACCGTGAACTGCTTGCTATAACTCTCACTCTGCTCTTTGTCCTGATCCTTGCCCTTGCAAATGGAGCGAAGATTCTCTGAAGTCAAAGTTAAAAGATTATTGTGCGCGCACCGGTAATGAAGATTCGATCCTCAGCAAATAACTTGACGGCTTTGGAGAGCACGCGGCGCTCAATATCGCGACCAATCGCGATGAGATCTTCGGGCGTCGCCGCATGAGAAACATGAGCCACATCCTGCTCAATGATCGGACCCTCATCTAAATCTGCAGTGACAAAGTGTGCAGTTGCCCCAATGATCTTTACCCCGCGAGCGTGGGCTTGGTGGTATGGCTTGCCACCCTTGAAACCGGGCAAGAAGGAGTGATGGATGTTGATGATTCTGCCTGGATGGCGATGACAGAGTTCACTGGAAAGGATCTGCATATAGCGCGCTAGCACCACAAAG
>CAIWWH010000006.1 GCA_903916385.1 uncultured Actinomycetes bacterium | reverse complement strand
TTATGCTTGTGGGCGATTTCACCCCTTCAAGCGTGGCCCCTACCTAGCGTTAAGTGGACTTGGGGACGAAACTTCTCCCATGGCAATTGATACCTCAGGCAATGGCGTCTTCTCAGAGGGCCGAGCAAAGCTCACAGCACGAACACTCCGCACAGATAAGTGGTGGTTGCAACCATTCATTACTGTTTTGGTGCTCTTCTCCTTCATCGTATACGCGACCTTCCGCGCCTTTGAAAATGGAAAGTACTTTGCAGAGCCGCTGATCTCACCCTTCTACTCTCCCTGTCTCGCATCAAACTGCGTAAAGGGTTCGCCTTCTTTTGTTGGGACTTTCTTCGGTACGTATCACATCTTCGGAATGACGCTCTCGCCATCCCTCTTTATTTTGATATTCCCTCTCGCCTTCCGTATGACCTGTTACTACTACCGTAAGGCGTACTACCGTTCATTCTGGATGTCTCCACCTGCATGCGCAGTCGCAGAACCACACGCCAAATACACAGGTGAGACTCGCGCACCTCTCATCTTGCAGAATGGACATCGCTACGCCTTCTACGCCGGCCTCGTTTTCAATGTATTCCTCACTATTGATGCGATCGGAGCATTCAGAAACTCGAACGGTCAATGGGGTCATATGTCCATCGGCACGCTCGTGCTTGTAGCTAACGCAACATTTCTCTGGCTCTACTCCGCTTCTTGTCACACGTGTCGCCACACTGTTGGCGGTCGTCTGCGAAACTTTTCAAAGCATCCGATCCGTTACAAGTTATGGACTTGGGTTTCAATTTTGAATCACAAGCACCAACAATTCGCATGGGTCTCGCTCTTCGGTGTTGCACTTGCTGATCTTTATGTCCGCCAGGTTTCTGGTGGCTCCATCCGTAACCTCTACTTCTTCTAAAGGCGAATAGACCATGACTCAACAAGCTGAACGTTACAAGTATGACATTGTGGTTATTGGTGCTGGTGGCGCTGGGCTGCGCGCAGCTGTAGAAGCACGCGAGGCTGGCCTCTCAGTAGCGATCGTCTGCAAATCCCTATTCGGTAAAGCGCACACCGTGATGGCAGAAGGTGGTGCAGCTGCTTCTATGGGAAATGTCAATGAAAAAGATAACTGGATGGTTCACTTTCGCGACACGATGCGCGGCGGGAAATTTCTCAATCACTACCGTATGGCTGAGTTGCATGCGAAGGAGGCTCCGGATCGCATCTGGGAACTAGAAACCTGGGGCGCGCTCTTTGATCGCACTAAAGAGGGAAAGATTTCACAACGAAACTTCGGTGGCCACGAATATCCACGTCTAGCTCACGTTGGTGACCGTACCGGCCTCGAGCTTATTCGCACAATGCAACAGCGGATCGTCGCGCTGCAACAGAGAGATGGTCGCGATACTGGCGATACCGAGAAGATGATCAAGGTATTTGCCGAGGTAACCATCACTGAGATCCTTAAAGAGAATGGCAAGGTTGCTGGCGCATACGGCTACCGACGTGAAAATGGGCAGGAGATTGTTTTTGAAGCTCCCGCTGTAGTCATTGCGACCGGTGGTGTTGGGAAGACCTTTAAAATCACCTCGAATTCTTGGGAGGGCACCGGCGATGGCCACGCTCTTGCTCTCAAGGCTGGCGCTAACTTGGTAGATATGGAGTTCCTGCAATTCCACCCAACTGGGATGGTCTGGCCACTTTCGGTAAAGGGAATTCTTGTCACTGAGTCAGTGCGTGGTGAAGGTGGAATTTTAACGAACAACCTCGGCGAACGTTTTATGTTCAAGTACATCCCAGATGTCTTCAAAGATAAGTACGCCGACAATGAGGCAGAGGCTGATCGTTGGTATGTCGATCAAGATAACAATCGCCGCCCACCAGAGCTCCTTCCACGTGATGAGGTTGCGCGCGCTATAAATTCTGAGGTCAAGGCAGGTCGTGGCACGGAGCATGGGGGAGTCTTCCTCGATGTATCAAAGCGACTCTCTGCAGAAGTAATTAAGAAGCGCCTCCCATCTATGTGGCATCAGTTCTACGAACTTGCTGGCGTAGATATCACTAAGGAAGCCATGGAGGTTGGCCCTACCTGTCACTATGTTATGGGTGGAGTCGAAGTAGATCCAGATTCAGCAGCAGCTGTTGGGGTCGATGGACTCTTTGCTGCAGGCGAAGTTGCCGGCGGAATGCACGGCTCTAATCGTCTTGGTGGAAATTCACTCACCGATTTGTTGGTCTTTGGACGGCGCGCCGGAATGGGTGCTGTCGAATATGTGAAGAGCCATGGAGCCAACCCAGTCAGTGATGCCACGATTGAAAAAGCTGCAGCGAAGATTGCCGCTCCTTTTGTAAGCACCGGAGGCGAAAACGCCTATACCCTCCACACTGAATTGCAGGAAGTAACTCATAATCTCGTGGGGATTATCCGCACTGGTGCTGAGTTATCTGAGGCAATCGTGAAGATTGCTGAACTTCGCAAGCGCAGCGCCCATATCTCGGTCACCGGAGATCGGATGTTCAATCCCGGTTTCCATCTTGTCTTTGATCTCGACAATATGTTGCTGGTTGCTGAAAGCACTGCAAAGTCTGCGCTCGCTCGCGAAGAGTCACGCGGTGGACATACTCGAGATGATTTCCCTGGAATGAACTCAATCTGGCGGCAGGTCAATCACATCTCCAGTTTTGATGGTAATCAGGTCAACATCAAAGCGCAGCCCCTACCTGTTCTTCCCAAAGAGCTCTTTGATCTCTTTGATGTGCACGAACTTGAGAAGTACATGACTCCGCAGGAAATTGCGAAAGGTGGATCCAATTAATGGCACGCACACTGAAGCTTCGTATCTGGCGCGGCAATGATAAAGATGGCGGACTCCAGGATGTCACCGTTGAGGCCAATAACGGCGAAGTAGTTCTCGACATCATTCACCGCGTCCAAGCAACACAGATGGGTGATTTGGCCGTGCGATGGAACTGCAAGGCAGGCAAGTGCGGTTCTTGCTCGATGGAGATCAACGGCAAGCCACGTCTGGCCTGCATGACTCAAGTCTCGGCATATGGCGAAGATGAAGTAATAACTATTACTCCATTGCGTGCCTTCCCAGTGATCAAGGATCTGGTCACCGATGTCTCCTTTAATTACAAGAAGGCCATGGAAGTGCGTGCCTACGAGCATCCAACCGACCTTGCTCCCGGTGAGGCTCGGATGCAACAGGTTGATGTCGAGCGCTCTCAAGAGTTCCGCAAGTGCATTGAATGTTTCTTGTGCCAAGACACCTGCCACGTTATCCGTGACCACGAGGAGAATAAGAAGTCCTTTGCTGGTCCTAGATTCTTTATCCGCATAGCTGAACTAGATATGCACCCATTAGATACCCTGCGCAATCGCAAGCAGAGCGCCCAGGAGGAGCATGGACTGGGGATGTGCAACATCACCAAGTGCTGCACCGAGGTCTGCCCAGAGCACATCCGCATCACGGATAACGCGATTATCCCGATGAAGGAGCGTGTCGTCGACGTTAAGTACGACCCACTTCGCTGGTTAGGCTCGGTTATTAGAAAGCGAGAAGGTATCCTCTAGGCATGAGGATATTTGTTCGTTGGGGAGTCTTAGCTCTAGCGGTATGGGCGGCAACTGCTCTCGTTCCAGGAATTAAGGTTCACGGTGGCGCTTGGGATTATCTCTGGGTCGCTCTGATCTTCTCGCTGATCAACACCATCTTAGGTTCATTCCTCAAGTTGATGACCCTTCCTGCAGTGATCTTGAGCGCCGGGCTATTTCTCATCGTTATCAATGCTGCCATGCTGGAAGTGACGACACATATCAGTAGCGCCCTGACCATCACTTCGTTCTGGTCCGCAATCTTCGCCTCAATCATCATTAGTTTGGTTTCAGGCATTGGTTCGCGGCTTACATCCAAGCGCAATTGGAGCTAAAGAAGCTCTCACTTGTATCACTTGGGGGAATAGCAGGATCTCTCGCCAGGTGGGCGATCTCATTATTGATCGTTGATTCAGCTTTCCCATGGGCAACGCTTGCTGTTAATTACATCGGCTCTGTCTTACTAACGATCATCATCGTCTACTCAAAACACCACGACAATCCGCGGTGGTGGTGGCGTCCTGCTCTCGGAACTGGTTTCTGTGGAGGATTTACAACCTACTCTGCCTTCGCCTTAAAGATTGATCAAGAGATTTCCGCTCACAACTATCACGGAGTAACTACTTACGCCCTCACCTCGATAGTAGGAACTTTTATCTTGGTATTCATTACCTACGAGATACTCGATAAGAAATTGGCGAAGAGTTGAGAGCGCTACTTATCTCTCTTGGCGCAGGAGTTGGTGCGCCTCTTCGTTATCTCATCGATAAAAATCTTCGCAAGAGCCGAATTAATCTGCTTCCCATTGAAACCTTACTAATAAATATTCTTGGCTCATTTATTCTTGGCGTAACGGTCCATCGCTCCGCCAATATCGGATTCCTCTTTGGAACTGGATTTGCTGGTGCCTTTACAACCTGGTCGGCATTCGCTCTAGAAACACATGGCCTCTTTAAAAGTTCAAAGCATCTGACCGCCTGGAGCTACCTCGTCTTGACTCTAGTTCTTGGAGACAGTGCAGCCGCCTTAGGTAACGCAATTTAACTACTTTAGTTAAGAAGGTTAGAGACCCAACCTTCTACCTCATCGGGATGGCGAGGTAGAGCGCTACTCAAAACCCTTGCACCTGAATTAGTTACCAGCACATCATCTTCAATCCGAACTCCGATTCCGCGATATTCAGCGGGGAAGAGGAGATCATCAGGCTGAATGTAGAGTCCTGGTTCAACGGTGAGAACCATTCCCTCCTCCAAGAGACCTTCACGATAACTCTCCTCACGTGCCTGCGCGCA
>CAIWWH010000005.1 GCA_903916385.1 uncultured Actinomycetes bacterium | reverse complement strand
TGGCTTTGTCATCGTCAACTCGACAGAAACCTCCGACGCGCTACTACTCGCCGACAAGATCAAAGTCCCACATTCACTCGCCATCTTGCCCGCAACCGAGATTGCAATGACTCACCTGGGCCGCCCAGTTCCCAACGCCGTATTGCTCGGTGCATTTAGCGCACTGACTGGAGTTGTCCCACTAGAAGCAGTCGCAAGTGCCATCAATGAGAAATTCAAACCAAAGATCGCAGCGGGCAATGTCGCTGCTGCAACAGCCGCATATGAATATGTCGTAGAACAGGTAGCCGCACATGCTTAGACAAGTCGAAGGATCCAAGGCCGTTGCCGATGCAATCGCCGCCTGCGCCCCCGAAGTTATCTGCGCTTATCCCATCAGCCCCCAGACTCATATCGTCGAAGGCCTGAGCCAACTCGTCAAAGACGGCTCACTCGCCAATTGCGAGTTCATCAACGTCGAATCCGAATTCGCCGCTATGTCAGTCGCTATCGGCTCTAGCGCGACGGGTGCCCGTACCTACACCGCTACCGCCAGCCAAGGTTTGCTCTACATGGTCGAAGCTGTCTACAACGCATCGGGTCTTGGACTTCCGATCGTCATGACAGTCGCCAACCGCGCCATCGGTGGGCCTATAAATATTTGGAATGACCACAGCGATTCGATGTCCCAGCGCGATTCTGGTTGGTTGCAGTTATACGCCGAGAACAACCAAGAAGCGGTCGACCTACACATCCAGGCTTTCCGCATCGCCGAAGAGATGTCTATCCCTGTGATGGTCTGCATGGATGGCTTCATCTTGACCCACGCCTACGAGCAGGTCGATATCCCGACCCGCGAAGAGGTCGCCGCCTTCTTGCCACCTTTCGTTCCCCGCCAATACCTCGACCCCGCCGAGCCAATCTCAATCGGCGCCATGGTTGGCCCCGAATCCTTCATGGAGGTCAAGTACTTGGCTCACCAGAAGATGCTTGATTCACTCGACAAGATCCAAGAGGTCGCTGTCGACTTCGAGAAGCAATTTGGTCGCAAGACCGGTGGCTTGCTGCGCACTTATCGCACCGAAGGCGCCGAGACCATCGTCCTTGCATTGGGTTCAGTAATCGGCACCCTCAAAGATGTGATCGATGAGTTGCAACTCGATGGTCACCCCATCGGATTAGTCGGACTCACCTCATACCGACCATTCCCCTTTGAAGCAGTCGCAGATGCCCTTAAAGATGCCAAGCGCGTAGTCATACTCGAGAAGGCCTTCTCAACCGGGACAGGTGGAATCGTCACTCCCGATGTGGCACGCGCAATCGAAGGCCTAGGCGTCAAAGACTTCACCGTTATCGCAGGACTTGGCGGTCGCCCCATCACCATCAAAGCGGTGCGCGATTACCTCGAGGCCGCGATGGCCGAACAAGTCCAACGCCTCACCTTCCTAGATCTAGAAGAAGAAGTTATCGACGCGGAGTTAATGAAAGAGAGGGCGCTGCGATGAGCACCACCCAGATTAAGTTCTATCAAGTTGGATCCTTCGCCGTGGGCAATCGCCTGCTGCGCGAGGATGAACGCAGTGTGCAATCCGATCCAGAGCGCACCAACGCCCTGACATCGGGCCACCGCGCCTGCCAAGGTTGCGGAGAAGCGCTCGGCGCTCGCTACGCCCTAGACGCCGCAATGCGCGCCACCAACGACCAACTGATCGCCGTTAACGCCACCGGTTGCCTTGAAGTATTTTCTACGCCGTATCCAGAATCTTCGTGGCGCGTCGCCTGGTTGCACTCGCTTTTCGGTAATGCCCCCGCAGTAGCAACAGGGGTCGCCGCAGCACTTAAAGCCAAAGGCAATCACACCACCCGCGTTGTCGCCCAAGGCGGCGATGGAGCCACCGTCGATATTGGCATGGGCCCACTCAGCGGTATGTTCGAGCGCAACGATGATGTCTTGTATATCTGTTACGACAACGAGGCTTACATGAACACCGGCGTGCAACGCTCCGGTGCCACACCACCCGCAGCTCGCACAGCCACCACCCAAGCCGTCGGCGCTCATCCCGGCAATGTCTTCGGTCAAGGCAAGTACCTACCCAAGATCGCGATGGCTCATGACATTCCTTATGTCGCAACAGCCACCATCGCAGATCTGCGCGATCTAGAGGCAAAGGTCGAACGCGCGATGACGATGCATGGGGCTCGCTACCTACACGTCTTGGTCCCATGCCCACTCGGTTGGGGATCGGCATCATGCGACACCATCAAGATCGCTCGCCTTGCCACCCAGAGCGGCTTGTTCCCTGTCTTTGAAGCGGTCAACGGCGAGGTCGTTGCATCGAGCAAGATCCGCCACAAGGTCCCTGTCGAGGAGTACTTAAAGCTGCAAGCCAGGTACTCACACCTCTTTTCTCCACAACGCAATGATCAGGTCATCGATCATCTCCAGCGCATCGCCGACAAAAATATTGAACGCTACGAATTGATGGGGGAGTAACCGTGCAAAAGCCATATGCAATCACACTAAACGTTGGCTCTAGCCTGGCCAACCACACCGGCTCTTGGCGCGTAGAGCACCCTGAGTATGTGCACCGCATGCCACCGTGCAACAAGGCCTGCCCTGCTGGTGAAAACGTACAGAACTGGCTCTACATCGCCGAAGATGGTTCGTACGAACAAGCCTGGCGCGAACTGATCAAAGAGAATCCCTTCCCCGCCATCATGGGTCGCGTCTGCTACCACCCTTGCCAGACCGCCTGCAATCGCAGCTTCTTAGATGAGGCAGTTGGCATCAACTCCGTTGAACGCTTCTTGGGCGATCACGCCCTAGAAAAAGGTTGGACTATCGACCCACCTAAAGAGGAATCCGGACAAGCAGTTCTTGTCATCGGCGCTGGCCCCGCGGGACTTTCTGCCGCCTATCACCTACGTCGACTGGGCCACCAAGTAGTTGTGCGCGATGCCACCCACCAACCCGGCGGCATGATGCGCTACGGAATCCCCAAGTACCGCCTACCCCGCGAAATCTTGGATGCCGAAATCAATCGGATCAAAGATATGGGAATCATCTTCCAACTCAACACCCGCGTCGATGATGTGCACGACGCCCTAGAAGAAGGCTTCGACGCCGTCTTCATGGCGATCGGTGCCCAACTTTCAAAGCGCACCTACATTCCTGCCGGTGAGTCAGCTCGTATCTTGGATGCAATCCAGGTTTTGCACTCCTTTGAAGATGGCCAACCTCCACTTCTAGGTCGCAAGGTTGTCGTCTATGGTGGCGGAAACACCGCAATGGATGTTGCCCGCACCGCAAAGCGCTTAGGCGCTGAAGAGGCAATCATTGTGTATCGCCGCACCCGCGATAAGGCTCCAGCTAATGATCAAGAGATTGAAGAGGCTCTCGAAGAGGGCATCTTGATCAAGTGGTTGTCGACCGTGAAGTACAAGGGCGATGACGACATGATGATCGAGAAGATGGCCTTAGATGAGAAGGGATTCCCACAACCAACTGGTGAATTCGAAACTCTCGAAGCTGACTCATTGATCCTGGCTCTCGGACAAGAAGTTGATTTCAGTCTGCTTGGCAACAATGTAGATCTTGATGTGAAGAGCGGCGTCATGGATGTTGATGGCAACATGATGACATCCCACCCAGGAATCTTCGCTGGTGGCGATATGGTCGAGGGGGATCGGACCGTTACCACCAGCGTCGGTCACGGCAAGAAGGCGGCAAAGAACATTGATGCCTGGCTTCGCCAAACCGTCCTGGAACCAAAGATCGAAAAGGAAGCCGTTAAGTTCGAAGATCTAAATACTTGGTATTACACCGATGCTCCACATGCAGTTCGCGAACGCTTAGCGGCGACCCGCCGTGTCTATGACTTCAGCGAAGTTGTCCAAGGTCTGGATGAATCTACCGCCTTATATGAAGCTCGTCGCTGCATGTCCTGCGGCAACTGCTTCGAGTGCGACAACTGCTTCGGCGTCTGCCCAGACAATGCGATCAAGAAGCTTGGCCCCGGCCTTGGCTTTGAAATCAATCTGGACTACTGCAAAGGCTGTGGCATCTGCGTGAGTGAGTGCCCGGCAAGTGCGATTGAGATGGTTTCTGACCTCTAATTCGCCTCGGTAAGCCATACTTAGTGCATGAATGAAGCAGTTCGACATGCCCTCAACAACTATGCCGTATTTCGTGGTCGCACCACCCGCAGGAATTATTGGTTCTTCTACCTCTTCTTGATCCTGCTCAATATTCCAACCACGATCCTAGATCGGATTCTTTTCGCCGGACGAGGATATGTCTCAAATCTCGCAGGACTCTTGCTTCTCGTACCTCTAATTGCCGCAGCAGTTCGCCGCATGCATGATGTAGGCAAGCGTGGCTGGTGGCTATTAGTTCCTTTTGCAAATATCTATTTCCTCGTTCAACCTTCAGGACCACTCAATCAATTTGAGTTATGACTCTTAACCGCCGCATAGTCGGCATCGTCAAAGCCACCCACTTTGGTCCCACGGTCTTGGTCGTTTCCATCTCATTTATTCTTGCCATCACTCAGCTTTCGTTCTCAAAGTCTTTCGAGATAGCGCTTGCAATCCTTGCGGGGCAGTGTGTCGTCGGATGGACTAACGAACTCATTGATCAAGTTCGCGATACAGAAGCCGGTCGAATTAAGAAACCTTTGGTCGCTGGATCGGTCACTAGAAAACAATTACAGATTGGAATCGCACTAGCTCTTACATTGGCAGTTCTTCTCTCCTTCCTCGGCCCCCTAGGTTCCAAAGGTGGCTGGCTTCACATGCTGGGGTTGCTTAGCGCCACCATTTACAACTTCGGGGCTAAATCAACCTGGCTCTCGCCTCTGCCCTACGCAATTTCATTCGGAGCATTGCCGTGGGCTGTTTATTCTGCAGCCTCAAAGAATCCACCCTTATGGCTGGTTCTTGAATTTGTCCTAGTCACGGATGTATTCCACTTCATGAATGTTTTGAAAGATCTGGAATGGGATCGCAAACAAGGCGTGCTTGGCATGCCTCAGAGAGTTGGAAAATCTTGGGCTCTTTCCATCTCCGCAGTATTTGCGCTCATAAGCATTTTGATTTTTGCCACTAACGCATCCAGATAGGGCATGTCTTCCTCACCGGGATAGCCGGTAATGAAACGCGAACTTCTCGCCTCTTGAAATAGAGAAGCACGGAGCAGATTCAAATCGTCAGGGAGCGCTCCTGCTTCGTACCAGCCTTTCATAACTTCCCCTGCGAAAAGCTTCAAGTTCTCTGGGAAAGCGGCATATCCATCAAATTCATGAGCTAATTTGTAGTACTCATTCCAATTCTCCGGGGTTGTGGGATTGAGGATAAATACTTTCTTCTCTTCTTCCATTTGAGTCTCCAATGTCAAAGGTCACGTTTATCGTCTAGATCTCTCACCCGGTGGCCTTAAAATCTGCCTCCATCGCCGTAGTCCTCGAGAAATCTGCAAGTCCAATGCCGCCAGAGATCAAGGAGAGTTGAGCTACAACCGTCATGAGAGATTCTAATAAGGCGAGAGTCCCATCTCGCTTTGTTGGGTCAGCGAATTCAATGGATTCCAACTCAAGTCTCAACATGCGTTTTGCTATCTCTGCCCCCGGTGCGCAGCGATTCATCAAGAAGCTCAACTCTTCTTCACTAGGTTGCTCCTTCGACATAATTAAAATTGCACTTTTAATGAGTGCGCGGTCAGATTCAGAAAGGTTTGTTTTATGCACATTTACTCCTCTTTAGTATTTGATTTCCTAAACCAGTAACACGAATAAAACCAAAATGCTTCCCGCTTTTGACTAATTTCCAGGTACTCCGCATGTGGTTTCATGAAGAGCCACAAAATCGTCGGCTTCTTTTATTGGGACGTCTTGAATCGCCGCTGAGCACTTCTGGCAGAAAGCACCTGCAATGTAAGCCGATCCATTATTAACAACTTTTAGATTAACGATTAAAGCCGTGGCAATACCTTTGCGACTTGGGAGTTTGCGATGGCCTTGAACTTGCACAATTGCCCCGACCTTTAAATCCACTTCTGGATATGCCATAGCCAAGAATGTTTCATCGTCATTTGTGTCGAGGATGAATCCACAGGTGCAGAATGTTTTGCCATCACCGGTCAAGTAACCCCAGTGGTATCCAGCTTGCTGGTCGCGCTTTAGTGAACTTGCAGCGCGTGCTGCATAGAACTTACCCAGTCCTGCACGTTTATCAGCCATTACTCAATCACCTCCGTAATAGTTTGAATTTGAGCCTCAAGTTCATCGGCTTCTGGATTTCTATCAAGCATGCGGAGCAATATGATTCGCTCACGCTGCACCTTGAGGATAAATTCCCAATCCATCTCGTCAGATTCAACAGCGATTGCGCGGTTATAGGAGCGCTCCAAATAATCGCTTGCATCATCAAGGAGTTCACCGCGGACGCGAAGAGCTTTGCCGATCACATATTGGGAGAACATGATTGGCATCCGTTCCTGCATCAATTCTGCAACGTTGAGGGATTTCCTGGCATGCTCATACGCGAGATTGCCATCTCCAAGCTCGGCGTAGGTATCTGCTAGCCAGCGGTCACAGCGAGCGACATTTGCCACCATTTTGATCTCAACAAACTTGGCTCGTGCAGTTTGAAAAGCGGCCAGTGCATCCGGAAACTTCTTCATGTTGCTGTAGGCGTAACCCGCATTAAGCCAAGACTTGGCCTCCCATTCGGTATTGCCTTCGATTTCATTGAGCGTAATTGCCTCTAAATGTGCGGCAAGAGTTCCATCCCAATCTTTCATCTCAGCACACCACAGAGCGCGAGTACGTAGTACGTCATCGAGGAAGGGATAGTTGCACTCGCGGTAAAGTTCGATTGCCTTATCAATCTCCATCATTGCATCTTCAATCTGCTGAAGGGCTTTGAAGGCAAAACCCATACCCCAGTGGCACCCCGCAATTTCAACGGTAGGAGCAGCAGCGCCCATTTCTTCATAAACTTTAAGAGCGGCTTGTGCCAATTCGAGTGACTGGCCATGCGAACCACGATGACTTGCCTGGCGAGCAAGTCCGATGAGCAAATCAGCCTTCTCTTCTTTTTCAACGCTAGGGAGTGCGAGCCACATCTCTTGCTCGCTCATTTCTTGAGTATTAATGGCAACCTCTTTCTTGAAACCACTATTTAATTTTTATACGACGAATAGCACCCGAAGGTTTTGTTAGTGCGCGATATCTTTTTATCAAGGTACAAATAGCAATTTCAAAGTGGGGGAGGGATAACGTAAACCTGGGGACTGACATTCCTACGCCTCCCCAAAGACCGCTTTCTCGTGGGCGTGGAGGGCCCGCAACAGGTCCGCCTCCTCCTCGAAAGTGACGGCTGAGAACCAGCCACACCAACAAAGAGCCTGGAAATGGCTTCCTTCAGCCTCAACCAGGACGGTTATATGGGTTTTTTCCATGCCTAAAACCGGTCCAATCTGGACCTCAGAGCTTTCGCTGGAGATCCGCGCTTCTAGCGGTGTCTTTCATCGCTAGCAGGTCTTCCATCGGGACCACCGTGCGCGGTTAGCGCGGTTGGTACTAAACAAGCCGAAGGGCTTAACGCTTAGGTTCTTTGACCTAGAGAAAAGATAGCACGTTAGCTGGTGACTGCGTGCTTATATATTTGAATCTCGTTCCAGATTGTTTAGAAACAAGCCGTTCGCCCGACGTTGCTTTGCGTATCCTCTATCTCTCTCGATTGCCCACTCGGGAACCGGCATCTGCGCTGCCTCAGTCGAGAGAATTTGCAGGGTGAAATCTCGACCCTTTTTTAACTCCGCCAGCGGAATTACCTTTCCAGGAGCGGACTCAAATCGCATGGCCCAGTCGGCCAGAATTTCTAAGCTGCGGATCCAGTTCTCGAAGTTCTCAGTCGCTTCGGCGAGAATCTGCCCTAGGATGAAGGCCAACCGCTGCTGTATCGGAAAACTATGACATGAAAGGTTATGAGAACCCACCGGCAGTTCTCCATAGGTTTCCAAAGAGTGTAACCCTGCAACTCCGAATAGGGGGCCCATGAGAGCACGCGATTCACGCGTCGCGTAGAGCATCTCGATAACCCCAGGGTGCCCACCCATCGGTGGTTTGTAGCCGCACCACACACCCGCTCGTGTACCCAACTTGGTCGTGCCAGTGAAGAGGACGAAATTGTGCATTCCATCCGCAGAGGTATAACGCAATTGCACCAGGAGCT
>CAIWWH010000004.1 GCA_903916385.1 uncultured Actinomycetes bacterium | reverse complement strand
TGACTCAGCCTTGGCAATCCCGCCTTCAATCGCCGCGGTACGTGCAGCGAAAGCCTTCTCGAACATCGGGACGACCCGACTCTTCAAAACGATGAAGAGGAGTGAGAAGGCGATAACGCCAACGACTATTTCCGCAACGTTCGGAACTAGTGGGTTGGCAGTTGCGGCCTCCAGATGAATTCTCATATGTGTGAAGTCTTACTTCTTACTTCAGGACGAATGCGAGAACGAGACCAAAGAGCGCCAAAGCTTCTGCCAGAGCGAAGCCAAGGAATGCGATTGGTTGTAGGACGTTACGTGACTCAGGTTGACGAGCGACGCCATTGATATAGGCGGCGAAGATCAAACCAGTTGCGATTGCGGGTCCGATTGCAGATAGGCCATAACCGACCAGGTTGAGTGTGCCGTGCATCTTTGTTGCCTTTCCATTGTTTGGGATTCACCGGACGGGAGTCCGATGAACTGTGGGAAAAATTAGTGTTCGTCTACTAGGGCTCCTGCGATGAAGAGTGCTGATAGAAGAGTGATGATGTAGGCCTGTAAGCACTGCACCATGAATTCAAAGAACGTCATGACGATGCCGAAGCCAAAGGAGAAGGGTGACAAGATCTTCATGAAGAGATGCGTGTCATGGAGCATGTAGTCGCCGCCACCGATGAAGACCAAGAGCAGTAAGTGACCTGCGAACATGTTGGCAAATAACCGGAGGGAAAGAGTCACCGGGCGGATCAAAAAGTAGGTTGCAATTTCGATCGGCGTGAGCAAGATGTAAGCGAACTTTGGAACGCCTGGCAAGAAAGCTATGCCCTTGAGGTACTTAACAACTCCCTGCTTCTTAATTCCGATGGCGTGGAAGATCACGAAGGTGAAGATCGCCAAGACATATGGGAAGGAGACGTGGGACATCGTTGGGAATTGAATGAAGGGGATAATTCCAAAGAGGTTGTTGACCAGTACAAAGACGAAGAGGGTAAAGAGGAAGGGTACATAGGCGAGAAATCCACTTCCGATGATCTCTTGAGCCAGATCCTTTCGAACAAAGCCGTAGATCGACTCACCCGCGAATTGCAATTTGCCAGGAACAACAGCTGCCTTGCGTGAGGCGAGAATAAAGAAGACAGAAATTAAGATTATTGAGAAAAATACGGCGACTACTGGCTTAGTCGTATAAGCACTATGCCCGACGATAGAGGGCAAATTGAAGTCGGATGTACTCGGCGGAACGAATCCCGGGCCGCTGGCAACTAGATGGCCAGTTATATGCACTTCTCGCACTCACCTTTCGCCAACGCTGGCTTGTTTTGAGGCCACAGGATTTGGTTACAAATTCCTGAGAACCAATTTCAGACGACGCAACCCTATTGGGAAGGCGGGAAAATCCAAAACCTTGATGGGTGAACTTTATGTGTTATTGGCGACCAAATCTGAGCCAGACCAGGTAGATCGAGGCGCCGGCTCCCAGAAGGAGTCCGCCGAGGAAGAAGTAGTGGTGGGTATGGAGCCAGTGGTCGAGGCCAAAGCCGATTCCACCCCAGATGAGGAGGCCTGAGATCAGGTATCCCATGATCGACCAAAGGGCACCCTCTTCATTATTTGAAGCCATCAATGCAGACTCTCCTTTGAGTGGGTAAAGCTGGCGTTCGGGGAGGGTCAGTCGCCCTTCTGAACAGGGGGTAATGGTAACCCGATTTTCAACTTGAAAAAGGCGCGGATCTCCCCCGCCAGCCAGGCGGCTGTGATGGCGAGCGCAGCAATAGCAAAAGTGGTCCGATCGACCGTCGCAGGTGCGGTGGCCCGCGAGACGATCAAGAGCAAGGCCCCCATCACCAAGACCTTGGCGAAGTAAGAGAACATCGCCATCCCCATGACGGCAATTGGGTCGAGGTTCTTGGAGATCGCCGAGATCAGTAGGTGGATACCCAAGAAGATTATGACCGTAGCGCTGCCGATGAGCGCCCCCAAAAATCCAGGTCTGTGCCGAACCAAGGTGGAACCAATGATCGCGGCTAGCGCAACCACCGTTGAGGGGATGATTGCCCCGCGCCACATCAAGGTTGTGGAGTCTTCACTCATAATCAACCAACTCTCCTGTAGCCATTGCAGCCGCCTTGGCCAATTTGAAGGCGCGACGATTGCGCCAGATTCTAAAGATTGAGGCGAGCGCGATAGCTAACGCCACCGCGAGCGCGGTCCAGAGCGGATAGAACGCCGCAATTACGGTGGGGAATGCGAACATCGCGGTCCATAGGTACATGATGATGGCAACTTCGCGCTGCGAATTGCCCATGCGCAATAGGCGATGGTGGAGGTGTTCGCGATCGGCAGCAAATGGCGAGCGTCCGGCTCGCAAGCGACGCACTACCGCCATTCCCAGATCGAGGAGTGGGATGGCTAGAACCGTGAAGGGCAGGATCAAAGGAACAAAGGTCGAGCGAGAGTTCTGATTGGAAATTGCGTTGACATCGATCTGACCTGTAAGCGTGATGGCAGATGCCGAAAGCAGTAAGCCAAGGAACATTGCACCGGAGTCACCCATAAAGATCTTTGCGGGGTGGTAGTTGTGCGGCAGAAAACCGAGACAGAGGCCCACGACAATGGCCATCACAAGTGAAGGGGCACCCGCTCTGCTAAACCCATTATCAACGGCCAAGATGTACGAGAAAGCGAAGAAGGCGATCGCGCATACCGCGACGATGCCTGATGCCAGGCCATCTAGCCCATCCACAAAGTTCACGGCATTGATTACAAGCATGACAAAGACAACAGTAAGTACCGCTCCGATATTTGAAGGGAGAGTCAGAATTCCATTGATGGGTAGCCACAAGATCTGCACCCCGTGCAATAGCAAAATTCCTGCCGCAAGCGCTTGCCCCGCAAACTTTGTCAACGAATCTAAATCGAAGCGATCATCAAGTGCACCTAAGAGCATGATCAAAGTTCCAGCTAAGAAAATTCCAGTGAGTTCGCGACCGAATGCCGTACCTACTAAGCGCAGATGACTCACGATCAAGCATGTCAGTGACATGGAAGCCCACATCGCAAGCCCACCCCAACGTGGAGTGATCTCGGTATGCATATCGCGCGAGCGCAGTTCAATATAGGCCCCAGAGACCATAGCGAGCCTGCGCGCAACCGGGGTCAGCATAAAACAGAAGATTCCTGCTAATGCTGCAGCAAGCAGGTATTCGCGCATCGTTACTCGATTATTTAGCGGGGATAAACAGGGAATTGAGCGGTGAGGGCGTGTACTTCGCTACGAATTTCGGCTGCCTTTGCCGGCTCGGACCCATCTTTGATTGCACGAGCAATTAACTCCGCGATCTTGGTCATCTCGGCTGCGCCCATGCCTTGAGTGGTGGTGGCGGCGGAGCCGACGCGAATACCACTTGTCACTGCCGGTGATTCTGGATCGTATGGAATTGCATTCTTGTTAAGTGTGATCCCTGAAAGCCCACAGCGTTCATCGGCAACCTTGCCATTAACACCAGTGGAACGAATGTCGATCAGCGCAAGGTGAGTTTGTGTTCCTCCCGAGACTGCGCGCATACCCTGATCTTCTAAGCTCTTGGCAAGCACCTGACAATTTGAAATGACGTCTTTGGCGTACTTTTGATATTCGGGAGTTGCACACTCCTTCAAGGCAATTGCTTTACCTGCGACCGCGCTCATGATGGGACCACCCTGCATTCCTGGGAAGACGGCCTTATCAATCGCTGCAGCGTGTTCTGCCTTCGAGACGATCATTCCGCCACGAGGACCGCGCAAAACTTTATGTGTTGTAAAAGAAACTACATCTGCGTAGGGAACTGGAGAAGGAATCGCCTTACCGGCAACAAGTCCGATGAAGTGCGCTGCATCAACCCACATGATTGCGCCGACCTCATCGCAAATGGAACGTACTTTTTCAAAGTCGATCAGACTTGGATAAGCGGTAGCTCCTGTGCAGATCATGCGAGGAGCGTTTTTTAGCGCGAGATCACGAAGTTCGTCGTAATCGATCAATTCATCTTCGGCGCGTACGCCATATGAGACGATGTTGAACCATTTACCTGAGAAGTTCACTTTGGAGCCGTGGGTGAGATGTCCTCCATGAGGCAGTGACATCGCAAGGACGGTATCTCCTGGCTCGGTAAAGGCTTGGTAGACAGCGACGTTGGCACTTGCGCCAGAGTGCGGTTGCAGGTTGGCATGCTCGGCGCCAAAGAGCGCCTTCGCTCGTTCAATACCGATTAGTTCTACCTTGTCGACCTCTTCGCAGCCGCCGTAGTAACGCTTGCCCGGATAGCCCTCGGCATATTTGTTGCTCAGTGTTGAACCTAAGGCAGCGAGTACGGCAGGAGAGGTGAAGTTCTCGCTGGCGATCAGTTGCAAGTTCTGACGCTGGCGCTCTAATTCGCTGAGTAAGACTGCGGCGATATCTGGGTCCTGATTGCTTAGAGCATCAAAATCCGGTCCATAAAAGGTATCTGTAGACATAACCGAACCTTATGGCTTTGGGGTGGAAATCGTAGGCACGACTGCCTGCAACTCCTCAAGGGAGATGGCTCCAATACGGGAGGCCTCGATTCCGCTCCCGCTCCGTGCCCGTCGCAAGACTGTGGAGGCCGGCCCTTCTGCGAGCACTCCCTCATCGATCTGGACCGCCACTTCAGAGGGAGATGCGCTCACCTCAGAAATATCCCGGATGGGGGGCTGTCCGGCGAGCGAAGCGCTAGCGGCAGCGAGCGGACCACTGCGACCCAAAACCGAAAGGAGGAAATCTCGTTGTGGGACGCGAATAGCAAACTCAGGGAGAACACGTCCATCCCCAAGGTCCCAATTGAGGGCAGCTTGGGGAGGCAGTTGAATCGTCAAGAGCCCCGGCCAGAAGGCGTTGACGACCTTTTGCCAATCGGAGTCGAAATCCATCGCGAGGCCACTTACGGCACTGACCTTTCCAATCAGCACCTGGGCTGCGGTACCAGGTGCATCCCCCCGAAGTTGGTGCAGACGGCTCACTGCGGTCGGATTGAAGGCGTCACAAAGGTACAGATATCCGTGCTCGGCCGCGGCCACGATTACCTCACCCTGCAAGATCGCCACCAAGGCACGATCGCGTAGGGCGGTCTTATTGCGGGTAGTCAACTTCACGATATCGCTCATGGCTTAAGCGCTCCTACTTCAATCATCTCTTCGATCCGCTTGGCGATATGCGCATCGACCATTGCATGGATTCGAGTTCCTTCTTCGGAATAAGTTTCAGAGAGTACCTCCCCGCGCTCGTGAATTACAGAAACCAACTCACCTCGGCTAAAGGGAATCACTGCATTGATCTCCACGCGCGGACGGGGCAGCGAGGTTTCAATCGCCTTAACTAGGGTTTCGATTCCAAATCCGGTGCGAGCCGAAAAGGCATAACTGTTGGGCTCTTCGCGTAGGAGTTGCATGATTACTTCAGGTGCCGCGATATCAGCTTTGTTTACCGCGATGATTTCTAAGATGTCTCCGCCGCCTACATCCTTGATGACTTCACGTACCGCTCGGATCTGCTCCTGTGGGTCAGGGTGCGATCCATCAACAACATGCACAATCAAGTCAGCAGCGGCGACCTCTTCGAGGGTGGATTTGAAAGCTTCGACGAGTTGGTGTGGAAGGTGACGAACAAAACCCACAGTATCGGCCAGGGTGTAGATGCGACCATCTGAACTCTTAGTTTGACGGACAGTTGGATCAAGCGTCGCGAAGAGCGCATTCTCGACGAGCACTCCTGCGTTGGTGAGGCGATTCATTAAGGAAGACTTTCCGGCGTTGGTGTATCCCGCAATAGCGACCGATGGAACGCTGTACTTAGTGCGCTCCTGCCGCTTGGTATCGCGCGCTACCTTCATCTCTTTAATCTCTTTACGCAACTTTGCCATCTTGTCGTTGATGCGACGTCGATCTGTTTCAATTTTCGTTTCGCCAGGACCGCGTCCTCCGATTCCACCGGCTTGGCGCGAGAGAGAATCACCCCAACCACGCAGACGGGGCAACATGTAACTCATCTGGGCTAGCTCCACTTGGGCCTTGCCTTCGCGGGACTTAGCGTGCTGAGCGAAAATATCCAAAATCAGTGCAGTGCGATCAATCACCTTAACTTTAAGTTTGGACTCGAGGGTGCGCAGTTGTGCGGGTGAGAGCTCTCCATCGCAGACGACGGTATCTGCACCCGTTGCGATGACAGATTGTTTCACTTCGGCGACTTTTCCAGAGCCAATAAATGTCGATGCATCGGGTTTATCGCGCCGTTGCACGAAGCCCTCCATGACCTCCGAACCTGCTGTCTCGGCAAGAGCGGCAAGTTCTTTCATCGAGTTCTCGGCATCTTGAGCGGTGCCTTCGGTCCATACCCCTACGAGTACAACCTTCTCGAGTCGGAGTTGGCGATATTCGGCATCGTTAACATCTTGTAATTCAGTAGATAGACCCGAGACGCGACGGAGGGCTTGGCGATCTTGCAGATCTTGTTGTTGGCTCTCATCGCTCTCAGCGGAGTCGAACTCCGCTGCTGCGCGAGCGCTCTCACGAAGCAGTTGGTCAATATCAATATCGAGTGGATCTTCGCCCAGGCTCACAAATAAACATCCAGTTCTACATCTTTCACAAGCACGGCAGGACCAATAAGTGTTGCATTGCCATGGCCATCGATGTCGACGATTAAACGACCGCCAGGCGGGTTTATGACCCAACGTGCTGGCAATTTCTTACCTTGGTGCAAGGTGGAGGCCAAGGCCACTGCGCAGGTCCCGGTACCGCAGGATTGGGTCTCGCCGACTCCGCGCTCAAAGACCCGCATCGCTAGCTCGCCATTTGGCAGGAAGGTTACGAACTCAACGTTGACACCATCAGGGTAATCACCATCTACTTCAGGTGCGGTCATTAAGTCACCGATCGCTTCCAAGTCTTCGACAAAGACAACAGCATGTGGGTTACCGACATCGATATGTTGTGCGCTCCAGGATTGATCGCCGATGCGAACGAATACATTGTCATAGACCTCGGTCACTTGGCCCATGTTCACAGAGATATCGTCGTTCGCGGGTACGGCTAGATATTTATTTCCGGCGCGAGTATTGATCGCGAAGATGCCCTCACCTTGGTGGCCTCGCTCGACGAGGTAGCGGGCCATAACACGTATTCCATTGCCACACATTTCGGCCAATGATCCATCTTGGTTACGGTAATCCATAAACCACTTGCCACCCGGTTTGGTCATGCGGATAAAGCCATCGCTTCCGATGCCAGTCTCGCGATTGCAGATACGAGCGATCTGCTCCTCGGTAATCTTGATCTGGTCATCAGGATCGAAGAGCAGCACGAAATCATTGTGCGTACCATGCCCATACGTTGCGATCATGTAGTCAGGATAGCCTTTTCAATTATGGCGAGGCGATCTGAACCCTCATCGAGCCATGTGATGCGCTCATCGCGCCGGAACCAGGTCTCTTGGCGGCGGATATATTGGCGGGTGGCGAGTTTTGTCTGAGAGATCGCCTCATCGAGTGAGATCTCCCCAGCGCGCATTGCGACGACTTGGGCATATCCAAGAGCAGCTCGCGCGGTCTTCCCTTCGAGTAGACCTTGGCCAATTAGAGTATCGACCTCTTCTACTAGCCCTAATGCGAACATCTGGTCCACTCGTGCATCAACGCGCTCATCCAAACTTTCGCGATCCATGGTCAGACCAAATTGCAGCGCGGCGGGGTATCTTGTGGAATCAACCCGTGGCAGATTGGCGGTAAAAGGCTTGCCAGTTATTTCGATGACCTCGAGCGCACGAATCACACGACGCACATTCTCCTTAGGGATTGCAGCCGCTGCTGCTGGATCCAGCACTGCTAAACGTTGATGAAGCGCCTCGTTGCCGATTTTCTCTGCCTGCAGAGTGATCTTCTCGCGCACCGCCGGATCGGTATCTGGGAAGTTGAGGTCATCGAGAATCGCCTTAATGTAAAACCCTGTTCCGCCGACTACGACAGTTGGGATGCCTCGTGCTAAGAGCTCATCGATCTTGCTACGCGCCTGCTCTTGATACCAGGCCACATTTACATCGGTGTTTACATCTACGAGATCAAGTAGGTGATGCGGGATCCCTTGCCGCTGCGCAACAGTCAACTTCGCAGTCCCAATATCCATGCCCTTATAGAGTTGCATTGAATCCGCATTGATGATTTCGCCACCGGTGCGCTTTGCGACTGCGATCGCTAGATCGCTCTTACCGGTAGCCGTCGCTCCCCCGATAACAATCAGGGTCATAGAGATTTAAGCTTCTGTAGGGTGGGCATACCGATCATGATCGCGGTCGATCCCGCCTCTCTTACGCGAACCTCATGAGCATCTCCACCGCGCGTTGCTCGCAAGCTGTTGAGAGTTCCGACCATAAAGTTCGGCGAGCTCTCGGTGATGGTGACGCTCGCAATATCCCCTGGACGTAACTCTTCACTCTCGACGTGTACCAATCTGAAATCGGGAGTCCGACCATTTAGGCGTGCTCGATTGGCATCGTGACGACCTTCGTGATCGGATACGAGAATCTCGTAGCTCTTTCCGATTGAGGCCTTATTGATCGCGCCTGAGATCTCTTGCTGCAATTTGTGTAGGCGGGTATACCGCTCGGCCATTACCTCGTCACCTATTTGATCAGGCATCCTTGCGGCAGGGGTGCCCGGACGCTTGGAGTATTGGAAGGTGTACGCGGCCGAAAACTTTGCGGCGCGAACTACATCAAGGGTTGCAGCGAAATCTTCTTCGCTCTCTCCGGGGAATCCCACAATGATGTCGGTAGTGATACCTGCATCAGGCATGGCAGCGCGCACATCTGAAATAATTTTTAAGTAACGATCAGAGCGATAAGAACGTCGCATCGCCTGCAAGATTCGATCTGATCCCGATTGCAAGGGCATGTGTAAGTGCGGCATAGCAGCCTTGGTTTCGGCCATCGCTTCGATGACATCGCCAGTGAAGTCGCGTGGATGCGGGGACATGAAGCGCAGCCGCTCGAGGCCTTCGATTGCGCCGACTTCGCGGATCAGTTGCGCAAAAGCGCCGCGCTCCCCCAGATCGACGCCATATGCATTTACGTTCTGACCAAGGAGAGTTATTTCAACAACGCCCTGTTCAACCAGCGCGCGTGCTTCAGTCAGGATGTC
>CAIWWH010000003.1 GCA_903916385.1 uncultured Actinomycetes bacterium | reverse complement strand
GTGTCGAAGCTTCTCAATGAAGGGACACCACTTATTTCACGAAAAGTGGGCGAAGAGGCTGTTGAACTTGCAGTTGCGGCACTCAGCGAAACTGACGAGCGCGTAATTAGCGAAGCTGCAGACCTTTGGTTCCACACTCTTTTGTTGCTTAAGAGTCGAGGCCTTGACCCTGCTGCGCTGGAGGACGAACTTCGTCGACGCGACAAGTAACCTCGAGTTGATCGGAGTTTATAAATGCTCGCTACATCTGTTTCATCAGGCTCTCTTGTCCTTGTTAGCGCAGTCTTTTTTGCCTGTGCAGTTGAAATGGTCGAAGCACTCACGATTGTTTTTGCGGTGGGCCACACAAGGGGTTGGCGCTCAGCTCTAGAGGGTGTGGCTGTAGCACTCGTCGCACTTGGTGCACTCGTTGCGACGTTAGGACCTGCTCTAGTCCAAATTCCTTTAAGCACTCTTCGACTTGTGGTCGGTGGTGTTCTACTCATTTTTGGTATGCAATGGCTCAGAAAAGCGATTCTTCGCTCAGCTGGATTAAAAGCAAAACATGATGAGGACGCTATTTACGAAGAAACTGTTGCTGAACTAAAAGCGACTGGTCAAGCAATTGGTCGTGACCGCCTCGCATTTGTAATGGCATTCAAAGGCGTATTTCTTGAAGGTCTTGAAGTTGTGATTACGGTTCTTACGCTTGGCTCCTCAGCCCATCAATTAGGTCTCGCCGTCGTGACTGCCTGTGTGGCGTTTGCACTCGTGGTGGTAATGGGTGTGATTGTTGCGAAGCAACTCTCTTCTGTTCCTGAAAATGCAATGAAGATGAGTGTTGGAATTTTGACGGTCAGTTACGGAACATTCTGGGTTGGTGAGGGTCTAAAAGTTTCTTGGCCAGGTGATAATGGTTTTCTTGCATTTTTCGTAGTGATGTACACACTGATGACATGGGGCTTGGTTGTTCTCACCAAATCTGCAAATCCTTCAGAGAAGCTTGGAGCTCACGCATGAATGAAAAAAAGCCACTTCCAATTCGACTCTTAAAAGGTTTCGCAGTTTTTTGGTGGGACTTCCTTGTTGGAGATACCCCTGAACTGTTTCTCGCAGCCCTTTTGATAATTGGTTCAATAGCGACACTTCGAGGCATGGGGGACAACACTGCTGCTGTTATTGCATTGCCGGTATTCGTGATTAGTGCACTTGTAATTTCACTTAAGCGAGCTGTGAACGCGGCAAAAAAGAAATAGCCAGCCTTACTTATAAGTAGTGTGGCGGCACTTCGTTGTTGTCTCGTCTTATTTTTCTGATCTCTTCTTTTAGGCGGCCAATTTCTGCCTTTAAATCACGAATGATTTCTTCGTATTCTTCACTCGTTGGTGTTATATCGCTCACCATTCAAGAATCTCACATTTAGTGGGTAATTTGAGGGCTGTTTGACAGTTTTCGATAAAACCACCTTTTAGTGTCGTGCCTCATTATCTTTATATATGGTTGCTTCACACGATGCACCAAGGGGGATATATGTCTACAGAACACATGGCGGGCCAGGATCACGAACGTCTCGCTGCACTCGGATATAAGCAGGAGTTGTCGCGAGTTCTCTCGCTTTTTGACAACTTCTCAGTGGCGTTTAGTTATCTCAGCCCAATGGTTGGTATCTATTCGCTCTACGTAATTGGACTCGGGGCTGGTGGTCCTCGCTACATCTGGACAATTCCAATTGTTGTAGGTCTTATGACGCTGGTGGCACTGGTCTTTGGAGAACTCTCAAGTGAGTATCCACTTTCT
>CAIWWH010000002.1 GCA_903916385.1 uncultured Actinomycetes bacterium | reverse complement strand
GCGCGCGACTTTGCTTTGGCTGGAGTTTCTGCAATGTGCGATGTGAGCGATGGACTTGTTTCAGAGCTCTCGCATATTGCGCGTGCATCGGGAGTTGGAATTGAAATTCGCACTGACGAGCCCATCGACTTTCATGGGGGAGAAGACCACATCTTCGTTGCAACTATCTCGCCGCATCTACCATTTCCGCGGCAAGCAATTGAGATCGGTCGAGTGGTTCTCGGAAAAGGCGTTCGGGTAAATGGAGAGATGGTTTCACACCAAGGATTTAACGCGCTTCCAGAATAGTTCGCGCAAAGGCTGGACGATCGGTCATCATGACATCGATGCCCTTCACTTTGCAGAGCAGAATCTGCTCCTCCGTATTTGCAGTCCAGACAAATATCTTGCGGTGTCTAAGACGCGCGCGACGCAGGTTCTTGATAGCGCTGACTGCGGGACCAATTGAATGACCTGGACTGAAGAGAGCAAACCAGCGATATGGAATTAGGTAGACCGTGTTCCACGGTGATCGGCGCAGGCGAGCAATCGCAAACCACGAGAAGGACATGATCGCTACCGAAATCCCGGCCTGCGCAACGCGAACTTTGTAACTCGCTAGCACTTTAAGAAGTTCGCGCTCCACCGCACCATGAGTCGGAACGGGATGTTTGGTTTCAAGAGCGAGACCCTTGCCATGTTCGAGAGCAATCTCAAGGAGCTCAACCAAAGTCACAACGGGGTAGGCGGAGTTGATCTCCTCATACGTTGATTCAGCGATAACGAGATCGCAATCTGCGACGCGCTTCATGGTGGCATCGTGCCAACAGATAAGAACAGAGTCTTTGGTGAGGCGAAGGTCGCACTCAAATCCATCGGCGCCCTGCTCGATAGCTGCCAGGTAGGCCTCGCGCGACATTTCGGGGTAGTCAAAAGAGGCCCCGCGATGGGCGTAGATCAGAGGGATTGAAGAAGGGGTCACGCGCTTACTCTAAAGAAGAGGAAGTTAGCGGACTACCTTTCCAGCCTTGAGGCAAGATGAACAGACGTTCTGGCGCTTGGTAGCTCCGGCGACCAGGGTACGGACGCGTTGGATATTTGGGTTCCAGCGACGGCGGGTCTTACGCATTGAGTGTGAGACGTTGTTGCCAAAGCTCGGGCCCTTGCCACAGATGTCGCAGTTTGATGCCACGATGGCTCCTTTAAATTCAGGTACGGTGAAATTCCAGTACGGCTAAGAGCGGAAGATTACCGCCCCACGCTCCTAAAAGGCTAATCCGAGCCCCGACAGTTGGCAGAATGGGGACATGTCCACGCTGGAAACCCCGCTCAAGAAGGAGTTAGGGGATCGGACTGCCACGGCGCTGACGAAGGCCTTTGGGATGGAGACAGTGGGGGATCTGCTGCGCCACTATCCCCGCCGCTATGTGGTCCGCGGCGAATTGAGCGATATCGCCGAATTGCACGAAGGGGAAGAGGCGACAGTCTTGGCCGAGATCTCGGCGGTGCACCTTCGGCGGGCCAGTGGTCGGGTGATTCTTGAGGTAGTCGTCACGGATGGTTCTGCGAAGCTCTACCTAACCTTCTTCAACCAGGCGTGGCGTGAGAAGGAGTTACGGGTTGGCCGTACGGGCATGTTCGCCGGCAAGGTCGGCATGTTCGCTGGGAAGCGCCAACTCTCGCACCCTGACTACCAACTGATTCCAGATGGTGATGACGTCGATGAGGCGGTCTCTGGCTTTGCTGGCAAGTTCCTGCCCGTTTATCCATCTGCCTCAAAGTTTCCCTCGTGGAAGATCGCGCAGTGCGTCGAGATCGTTCTCGATGGGCTGGAAGAACTTCCAGAATTTCTCTCAGCCGATCAATTGAAAGAGTTGGGCTACCCGCCTTTGACGCAGGCCTTGCGCGAGATTCATCAACCTTCATCATTGGAGATTTCTGCGCTCGCTCGCCAGCGTCTCACATTTGATGAAGCGCTACTCCTGCAAGTCTTGTTGGCACAGCGTCGCGCCGAATACCGTGCGATGCCAGCCATTGCGAGGAAGGTAAAGACAGATGGCTTGGTCTCGCGCTTTGAGTCGCTCCTTCCCTTCACCCTTACTGAGGGCCAGCGCGCAGTCTGCGCTGAAATTGAACTCGATATGGCCGCAACTCACCCCATGCATCGATTGCTCCAAGGTGAGGTCGGTTCCGGAAAGACAGTTGTTGCTTTGCGCGCTGCACTCACTGTTGTTGATTCTGGTGGACAGGCCGCGCTCTTAGCGCCAACGGAGGTACTTGCACAGCAACATTTCAAAACGATTACCAAATTGTTGGGACCGTTATCGGAAGCGGGAACCTTGGGTGGTGATGCAGAGGGAACTCAGGTAGTTCTTTTAACTGGATCCATGAACGCTGCGCAGCGTCGTGACGCCTACGCAAAGATCGCATCCGGAGATGGCGGAATTGTTATCGGTACCCACGCTCTCTTAACGCAAGCGCTGGAGTTTCATGATTTAGGGTTGGTAATAGTTGACGAGCAACACCGCTTCGGTGTCGAACAACGCGACGCCCTGCGCACAAAAGCGAAGGTGCCCCCGCATGTACTCGTCATGACTGCGACACCGATTCCACGCACAGTAGCTATGACCATCTTCGGCGATCTTGAGATTTCGACCCTTCGTCAATTGCCGTCAGGACGCACACCGATTACAACTCACGTCATTCCCGTTTTGGAAAAACCGCATTACCTAGATCGGGCCTGGGAGCGGATTCGCGAAGAGGTGGGCAAAGGACATCAGGTCTACATCGTCGCACCGCGCATCAGCGCCAGCGAAGTTGAACAAGAGGGCATGACTGATTTG
>CAIWWH010000001.1 GCA_903916385.1 uncultured Actinomycetes bacterium | reverse complement strand
CTTCGCCCTCTTCGAGTTTCCCTTTTGGGAGCGACCAATCGTCGTAGCGCGGGCGATGAACGAGAAGAACCTCAATTTCACCCTCAATATCTCTCCGCCATACAACTCCGCCGGCGGCGACGATTGCCGGTGTCATCCGCGCACTCGGTACCATTCAATTGCAGATGCATGGAAGTCCTTTAAGCGGGATCCATCTGGACCTTCCTTGGCCTCAAACCAATTGCCATCAGGCAGTAGCTCCCAGCGCACATATTCATCAGAGAGATAACTGTCGATAGCCCCGATCAGGAAACGCTTGTGATCGTTTTGAGTGATCTGCACCAGACTTTCAACGCGACGATCCAGATTGCGATGCATCAGATCGGCGCTGCCAATATAGAGATCATCATTGCCATCGTTGGCGAAGTGGAAGACGCGTGAATGCTCCAAGAAGCGACCCAGAATGGAACGAACCCGAATATTGTCGGAGAGTCCTGGGACACCGGCGCGAATGGAGCAGATCCCGCGCACAATCAGATCTACACGTACCCCCGCTTGCGAAGCCTTATAGAGGGCCTCTACAAACTCCTCATCAAGGATGGAGTTAAGTTTCATCCGGATAAAAGCGGTCTTGCCGGCATGATGATTGGCGATCTCGCGATCTATTCGCTCGAGCAAGCCGGAGCGCATCGTGCGTGGAGCAACTAAGAGGCGCGTAAATGCAGTCTGTGGTGCGAAGCCAGAGAGTTGATTGAAGAGCTTATTTACATCTTCACCGAGGACAGGGTCGGATGAAAGTAGACCGAAATCTTCGTACATGCGAGCAGTCTTTGGGTTGTAGTTACCAGTACCAATATGCACGTAACGACGGATGCCGTGCGGCTCTTGGCGAACAACAAGCGAGAGTTTGGCGTGGGTCTTATAACCA
Source organism: uncultured Actinomycetes bacterium (assembly GCA_903916385.1). GTDB lineage: Bacteria > Actinomycetota > Actinomycetes > Nanopelagicales > Nanopelagicaceae > PALSA-747. The sequence goes on along the minus strand of CAIWWH010000001.1, from coordinate 13,490 downwards.
ATGAGGCCATACACAACGTGCACTCCAGCATCTTCGAGCTTGCGGGCCCAACGGACGTTTGCAAGCTCATCAAAGCGGGCACGAATCTCGATAACCGCCAAGACTTGCTTGCCTGCCTCTGCAGCCTCGATCAGAGCCTGCACGATCGGTGAATCTCCTGAAGTGCGATAGAGAGTCTGCTTAATAGCGAGAACGTGCGGGTCTGATGCCGCAGATTCAAGGAAGCGCACAACGCTCGATGTAAAGGATTCGTAAGGATGGTGCAGGATTATTTCGCGACGTCGCATGGCATCAAAGAAACTATCCGTCGAATCTGGATCGGTCTCACGCAGGTCCGGCGCTACTTGATTTCTAAATGGCGCGAAGCGCAACTCTGGAAGATCAATATCTGCAATCTGGTGGAGTCCTGTCAGATCGAGCGGCTCCTTGTATCGGCTGATGTCCTCTTCCTTGATGTTGAGCTCACCCATCAAAGTCTTGAGCAACTCTGGGCGAATATCGCGATCCACTTCTAAGCGAACCGGTGGACCAAACTTGCGACGGAGCAACTCCTGCTCCATGGAAGCCAAGAGATCTTCCGACTCTTCTTCTTCCAGCTCAAGATCGGCGTTACGTGTAAGACGGAAGGTGTAGTGATCTTTCACTTCCATGCCCTGGAAGAGTTCGTGGAGGTTTGCGATGATCACCTCCTCAAGAGGAACAAAGCGGCGCACACCAGGTTTTCCGGTTTCAACAAAGCGTGGCAAATTACTTGGCACCTTAACGCGAGCGAAGAGATCCTCTTCGCTATCTGGCTTTTTGACGACAACTGCAAGGTTGAGCGAGAGTCCTGAGATGTACGGGAATGGGTGAGATGGATCTACTGCAAGTGGTGTGAGCACTGGGAAGATCTTGCTGTGAAAGACCTTGTTCACCGCGGTGCGCTCTGCCTCGTCCAATGAATCCCACTCAGCCAACTCGATTCCGTGAGTCGCCAGTTGCGGCAAGATCACATCGTGAAATGCAAATGATTGGCGTGTGAGTAGCTCTTGTGTCTTTGCAGCGATCTCACTCATCAACTGCACCGGTGTGTATCCAGCGGTGTTTGATTTGGTTACACCCGTCTCAAGCTTGCGCTTGAGCGTTGCAACACGAATCATGTAGAAGTCATCGAGATTGGAGGAGAAGATTGCTAGGAAGCGACAACGCTCGAGAAGAGGTAGTGCGCTATCTTCGGCTAACTCCAATACCCGTTCATTGAAGGCTAACCAAGAGAGTTCGCGGTCGATTAAACGCCCACGCGGATCGACGCTGATTCGATGTGACATGTTGCTATTGTCCCGTATTTATGTGAACGGAGGGTTACTAGAGGGTTGCCGCAGCGCGGTTGGCTGCAACCTGGTGCATTACGATCGCCGTAGCTACTGAGGCGTTAAGTGACTCGACATCTGAGCGCATCGGAATGGAAAGAATGAGGTCGCAGGTCTCTCGAACGAGGCGAGAGAGCCCCTTTCCTTCACTTCCCACGATGACGTAGATCGATTCGAGAGAAAGTGAGAAGTTAGGCAGGGATTCATCACCCTCGGCATCTAGACCCACGATGAAGTACCCCGCCTTCTTAGCATCTTCGAGGGAGCGGACCAAGTTGGTCACCTGAGAGATCGGTAGGCGTGCCGCCGCCCCAGCGGAGGATTTCCAGGCAGATCCCGTCATCGCCGCGGTGCGACGCTCAGGAATTACGACTCCATCGGCGCCAAATGCAGCGGCGCTACGCACAATGGCCCCCAAATTATGCGGATCTGTCACACCATCGAGGCCAATTAAGAGCCCTGGCTTTGCGACTTTCTTGAGCAACTCTTCAAAATTGGCATATTGGAAGGGCTTGATGACCAGTGCAATCCCTTGGTGCATCGTTGTGCCGGTTAACCCATCAAGGACTCCTCGGGAGACCTCTTTAATCACGAGATTCTGATTCTTGGCAAGGCGCATCGCCTCTTGCATACGCTCATCAATTTCGATGCGCTCTGCTACCAACAACTCCTTTGCAGGAACTTTGGCACGTAGCGCCTCAACAACCGGATTGCGACCCGCCACTGCATCTGATGAAGGTTTTGTTTCACGGCGATTTTCCGGGCGGCGAGTCTGCTCACGCTTAGGCGCTGCTGCACTCTCGCGACGTTTTTTACCTGGACGCATTAGCTGATACTCCATCTGGTGCCTTGCGCAGTATCCTCTAGAACTACACCAAGCCCCGCTATTTGATCACGGATTGCATCTGCCGCTGCAAAATCTTTTCGAGCTCGCGCCGCAGCGCGTTGTTCAAGTGCCAACGCAATTAATCCATCAAGCACACTGTTATCTGCAACCGCGGCCGTTGCAAAGATCGGATCAAAGGGGTCACATCCAAGTATGTTGAGCGCGCCCCGGACTTCTGCAGCGGCTGCTGTAACGCCTGCAGTATCACCTTTTGAAAGGGCAGTATTTCCTTCGCGCATAATCTCTGCGATCACAGCCAGAGCAGTCGGCACTGCGAGATCTTCATTCATCGCCTCCGCGAATCCTGCAGCAATAACTCCTCCAGGAGTCTCACCCAATAGATCGGTCGCGCGCTTGAGGAAGCCTTCAATGCGACGAAAATTTACCGCTGCTTCCTCTAGCGCTTCGAAGGAGAACTCCAGCATCGAACGATAGTGAGCGCTTCCTAAGTACCAACGCAGTTCGACTCCGCGCACCTGCTTCAAGATTTCCTGAACTTGCAAAGAGTTGCCCAACGACTTTGACATCTTCTCACCGGATGCTGTGACCCAGGCATTGTGCATCCAGATGTTAGCGAAACCCCAACCAGCAGATTCAGATTGCGCAATCTCGTTCTCGTGATGCGGGAAGATCAAATCAAGTCCACCACCGTGGATATCAAAAGATTCTCCGAGATATGCGTGTGCCATCGCAGAGCACTCGAGGTGCCATCCGGGACGACCAGCACCCCACGGTGTTGGCCATGAAGGATCGCCGGGCTTGGCGGCCTTCCACAGTGCAAAGTCCCGGGGATCTTTCTTATATGTCAGATCTGCATCTTCGGCAGATTGCAGCTCATCAAGCTTTTGATTGGAGAGGGTTAAGTAGGATTTAAGGCGGCGCACATCGAGGTAAACGTCACCATTGCCTGGAGCATAAGCACTGCCATTAGCAATAAGGATCTGCATCAATTCGATCATTTGGGTGATATGCCCTGTAGCACGTGGCTCGTAGGTTGGTGGCAAGACATTAAGAGCCCGATAAGCCTCGGTAAATGCGCGTTCATATTTCTGCGCGACTGCCCACCAGGGAATCTCTTCGTGAACTGCTTTATGCAAAATCTTGTCATCAATATCGGTGACATTGCGGATAAAAGTTACGTCGTATCCGCTGGCACTGAGCCAACGGCGCAATATGTCGAAGTTAACGCCACTGCGTACATGGCCGATATGGGGTGGAGCCTGCACTGTTGCTCCGCACAAGTAGATGCCAACTCGTCCTTCTTGCAAGGGAGTGAAATCTGCAACCTGACGCGTTGCGGTGTTGAATAACTTGAGGTGCGCGGACATTAGAGGATTCTATCGTGGGCTACGCAGCAAGAGAGCCGTGGCTATCGCCGAGAGGCCACGACCTTCGCCAGTGAAGCCCAACCCATCGGTGGTCGTAGCACTTACAGATACCGATGCGCCACCTAAGGCCTGCGAAAGTGCAAAGCTCGCCTCTGCACGGCGCGGTCCGATCTTTGGGCGATTACCTACGATCTGAACTGCAACATTATTGATCGTATAACCGGCCGCCTTCACACGAGTCAGAGTTTCTGCCAATAGTTGCGAACCACTTGCACCCGCGTACTTGGGATCGCTGGTTCCAAAGTTAGAACCAAGATCTCCTAAGGAAGCCGCAGCGAGTAGCGCATCGCAGATCGCATGTGCCGCTACATCGCCATCGGAGTGGCCATCAACACCAACTTGGTTGGGCCAGAAGATTCCGCCTAGCCAGAGCGAGCGCGTTGGATCTTCCGAGAAAGCGTGTGCATCTGTTCCGATTCCCACTCGCATCTGATTATCCAGCTGCGCAATCACCATCCGCTCCGCTGTCGCGAGATCGTGCATGGTTGTTATCTTCATCGCGCGCTCTTCGCCAGCGATTACCTTGACATCAACACCACGATCTTCGACAAGTCCAGCATCATCTGTGACATCATCTGGCGAAGTGTGCGCCTTAATCAATAATTTGCGAGTGAAGCCCTGAGGAGTTTGTACTGCGCGCAATTTAGAGCGCGTGAGGGTCTTGGTTACATAATTATCTTCATCGACACGTTTGATCGTATCTGCGACGGGCATTCCTGGAATCACCGCCTTCTCGCCAGCACGGAGTGAATCGATAATTCGCATCGCAAGCTCAGTCGAGGCTAGCGGACGGGCAGCATCGTGAACCAAGATGAATGCATTCTCTTTACCGACCTCGGCGAGCGCACGCTTGACGCTGAGCGTCCGAGTGAGTCCCCCGGTGATTATGGTGATTTCGCTTCCTAATAAATCTTGGAAGGTTGCTTCATAACCAGCGGGCGCGGCAACGATTATCTGATTGGCCACCGGGGCCAAATTAGCGACTGCGTGCTCGATAAGGGTCTTGCCCCCAAGTTGGACGAGGGCTTTGGGAATCTTTGCGCCTAGACGTTCACCACTGCCGCCGGCAGGAATGATGACGGCAACTAAATCGCTCACAGGGCTAGCTTTAGGAAGCTAGAACCTCATCGAGGATAACGCCAGCCTTCTCTTCATCGGTCCGCTCAGCGAGAGCGAGTTCAGAGATCAAGATCTGCTTCGCCTTAGCAAGCATCCGCTTCTCACCTGCTGAAAGACCACGATCGAGGTCGCGGCGATAGAGATCGCGAACGACCTCGGCTACCTTAATGACATCGCCAGAGGCCAATTTTTCGACATTTGCCTTATAGCGCCGCGACCAGTTTGTTGGCTCCTCGGTATATGGCTGGCGCAGCACATTGAATACTCGATCCAAGCCGGCCGAGTCGACGACATCGCGGACTCCCACGAGGTCGACATTTTCTGCTGGAACTCGGACGGTGAGATCGCCTTGGGCGACCTTCAATACCAAGTAAATCTTCTCTTCGCCTTTAATGGTCCGGGTCTCAATTGCTTCAATGAGAGCCGCTCCGTGATGGGGATAAACAACGGTTTCGCCGACCTTAAATGACATTAATTGGGCTCCTTGGGAATAGAGGCCAAGTGTACCAGCGACTTGGGTCACAGAAAAATGGTCCTAATAGCCCTGTATTCTTCCGCCATGATCAAGAAGACCGCAGGCCTTGCCACCATTCTCGTCAGCGTCCTTGCCCTCACCGGTTGCGGTGCCTCTGGATCAGGCGCTCCTACCCGCAATATCAAGCAGGTTACTGATGGAGTCGAAGGGCAGAGCGGTTCTATCTATATCCGCGATATCGTGATTGTGGCGCAGCCCGATGGCAGCGCAGCGCTCGTAGGTACCTTCATCAATGAGGGGGCGACCTCCGATGCCCTTACTGGGATCAAAGTGGGCGCAATCGCCGCCTCGCTCTCGGCCCCATCCTTCCCGCTGGTGCAGAACACTCCGGTGATCTTCTCCGGAGATTCGGCCAATGCGACCGGATCAGTCCCTGGCTTGAATGCGACACCTGGAACTCGAGTCGATGTAACTATGACATTCGCACATGCAGCGCCAATAGCTCTGAGCGCACTTGTCCGTGCAAAGAGTGATTACTTCGCTAACGTCGGAGGAACTCCGGCAGCAACCCCATCGCCCAGCGCTACTCAATAAGTAACTACTTAAGGGTTTGGTGCTTAGCTCTCGAATTTGTAACCGAGTCCACGCACAGTCTGAATAAAGACAGGGTTTCCTGGATCTACCTCAATCTTGGCGCGCAGGCGCTTGATGTGAACGTCGAGTGTCTTGGTATCTCCAAAGTAGTCACTGCCCCAGACACGATCAATCAACTGTGAGCGAGTGAGCACGCGACCACTATTGCGTACGAGGAATTCAAGAAGTTCAAACTCTTTCAGCGGAAGCGCTTGTGGAGTTCCATTGACGGTGACAAGGTGGCGCTCTACATCAATGCGCACTGGACCTGCAGCTAAGAGCCCATCAGTAGAAACATCTTCATCTCCGCGACGACGTAGCACTGCGCGGATGCGGGCCACTAATTCCCGCGTGGAATAAGGCTTTGTGACGTAGTCATCGGCGCCGAGCTCAAGACCAACAACCTTGTCGACCTCTGTGTCTTTGGCAGTCAACATGATCACCGGAACATTGGAACGAGTTCGGATCTGACGGCAGACCTCTGTTCCTGGAAGACCTGGCAACATCAGATCGAGCAAGATCAAATCTGCACCATGGCGATCAAACTCTTCGATTGCGCCGGTACCAGTGTCGGCGACTGAAACATCGAATCCTTCGCGACCTAAGAGATAGGCGAGCGCATCAGAGAATGATGCTTCGTCTTCTACTACGAGGATCTTTGTCATTACTCGGCCTCCACGGCTGCTAGATGAGGTGTGATGGGAAATCGGATGGTGAATGTACTGCCAGCATTTTCAACGCTCCACACAGAGACATCGCCTCCGTGATTTGTTGCAACGTGCTTTACGATGGAAAGACCAAGACCAGTTCCACCGGTTGCACGTGAACGCGCTGGATCAACGCGATAGAAACGTTCAAAGATGCGCTCTAGATCTTTCTCGGGAATTCCGATCCCTTGATCGGTAACTGAAACTTCCGCAAGGCCGTCGCGAACACGAAGTGCGATCGCTACGCGCGTTCCTTCCGGACTGTAGTTGATCGCATTCTCAATGAGATTGGAAACCGCCATTGTGACTTGGCTGTGGTCACCTTTAATACGAGCAATGGCCTGCTCGCTATAAATCAATTCAATGCTGCGCGCATTTGCATTGAGCTCGGATTGATCGATTGCGTTGAGCAAAATTTCATTGAGATCGATCACCTTCGCATTCTTCAGCGGGTCATCATCCTGTAATCGTGAAAGGTTAATGATCTCTTGCACGAGATCGCTAAGACGTTTTGACTCGACTTGCATGCGAGTAGCAAAGCGGACGATCGCCTCTGGATCATCTGATGCACCGAGAACCGCCTCCGAAAGGATTGAGAGCGCGCCAATTGGTGTCTTAAGTTCATGTGAAATGTTTGCAACGAAATCACGACGAATAGAATCTAGGCGACGCATCTCACTATCGTCGAAAATCAGCACGCAGATCAGTCCGTCAGCTTGGAGCGGGATGACGCGCACCAGAAGATCGTGAGTTCCGGTACCAAGTGGGCCACGAGGCAGTGCCATGGTCGCCTCTTGGATCTCGCCGCTACGTCGCACAGCTCGGACGAGATGTTGTAACGATTCGTTACTGATCCGATTATCGCGATGCAGGTTAAAGTTATTGGCGTTCTCACTCATATAGGTGATCAGGTCGTCGGCTCCGACAATGATCGATTCGGCGTCGACATTGCTGAGAAGGGTGGCCATGGCAGGTGAGATCTCCTGCGGATTGAAGTACTCCGCCACCTCACTCTTGCGCTTGATCCAACTCACCCCCTAATCGTAGGAGCCCGCAGCACCCGCCCCCTCCCAAGAGGCCCCCTGTGGGAAAATCAGCCCCAAATCTTCAGATTCCGTTTAGGGCAAGTTCACATAGATACCTGTGGTTGTAGGGCCCTAGGGGTACCCTTCCACAATGCGTGATTTATTCCATGAAGAGCTTGAATCCATCACCGCCGATCAGCTGAAGATGACTGCCTTAGTTCGCCAGGCGATTAACTCCGCCAGCACCGCCCTGCTCACCGCCGACCTACAACTGGCGGAGAAGGTGATCGCCGATGATCAGGCGATCGACAATATTCAACAGAATTTAGATGAGCGCACCATCAACATCATGGCACGCCAACAACCCGTCGCTTCCGATCTGCGTCGCTTGGTCAGCTCGCTTCGCATTAGCGCCGACCTCGAGCGCATGGGAGATCTCGCCCATCACATAGCGAAGTTGGCTCGCATGCGCTATCCCAACAGCGCAGTTCCCGGTGAACTCTTTGAAGTGATTACCGAGATGGGAACCGCAGCTTCTAGCATTCTTGAGAAGATGGCGGTTGTGCTGGAATTCCGCGATACAAACCGCGCACTTGAAATTGAAAGAGATGACGACGATATGGATAAGTTACAGCGTAAGTTGATCGGGATTCTGCTGAGCCCAAGTTGGGTGCATACCGTTGAGTCCGCGGTAGATATGGCCTTTGCTAGCCGTTACTACGAGCGTTTCTCAGATCACGCGGTCTCGATTGCACAACGTGTGTACTACACCGAGACCGGCGAATTCGCTCCTAGGGGCTAAGCCCTACTTCTTGCCTTGATTGGCTACAGCGGTAATCGCTTCGGCGGCAGCCGCTGGATCTAGATACTCTCCGCCCTGCTTTACAGGCGTGAAGTCATCATTTAACTCGTAGAGCAGTGGAATTCCTGTTGGAATGTTGAGCCCCGCGATATCGGCATCCGAAATTCCATCCAGGTGCTTTACAAGTGCGCGCAAGGAATTACCGTGTGCTGTCACAAGCACGGTCTGGTGTGCTGTGAGATCAGGAATGATCGCATCAAACCAGTACGGCAGCATCCGCACAACCACATCCTTCAGACATTCGGACTTTGGAAGAGCAGCTCCTAGATCGGCATAACGTGGATCGCTAAATTGGCTGAACTCATCGTTATCTGCGATCGGTGGAGGTGGAACATCAAAGGAGCGACGCCAGAGCATGAATTGCTCCTCACCGTACTCGGCTAAGGTCTGCGCCTTATCTTTCCCTTGCAAGGCGCCGTAGTGGCGCTCATTTAAGCGCCATGATCGGTGCACTGGAATCCAAGAGCGATCACATTCATCAAGGGCGATTTGCGAGGTGATAATTGCGCGGCGAAGAAGGGAGGTGTGGACAACGTTAGGAAGTAATCCGCGCTCCTTAAGGAGTTCTCCTCCTCGCTTTGCCTCAACCTGACCCTTTTCGGAGAGGCGCACATCAACCCATCCCGTGAAGAGGTTCTTAGCATTCCATTCTGATTCACCGTGGCGCAGCAAGATTAATTGTGTGGTCATTGCACCAGTTTAATAGAGGATTCCTCACCCCGAGACAAGACCCAGTCATATACATCTAATGTTCGTCTCGCGGTTGACTCCCAACCAAAATTTGCGGCGTGGCTTATAGCGCCGAATGAGAGTGCGATGCGACGCGCGGGGTCAGCCAAGAGGCGAGCAATAACAGCAGCCCATGCGCGCGGATCGTGACCATCCACCAGCGAGCCAGAGATTCCATCGGCCACGGCTGTACGCAACCCACCAACCGCTGTTGCAACAACGGGAGTTCCGCAAGCCTGCGCCTCGAGGGCTACAAGCCCAAAGCTCTCGGAGTAGCTCGGCACGCAGACCAGATCCGAGGCGCGATACCAATCAGGGAGATGGCTACGCTCCACGGGCGGCATGAAGTGGATAACGCCATCGACGCCTAAAAACTTTGCCAGGGCTTGCAACCGCTCCGGTTCAGCGGCTCCTGAGCCAGAAGCCCCACCCATAATAACGAGAGCCAATTTTGCGCGTAAATGAGGTGAGTGCGCCAACATTTCCGCGACCGCACGAACCAAAACTTCGGGACCTTTATGAGGTTGAACTCGGCCAACGAAGGTAATCATCAACGCATCAGCTGCAATATTTAAATTGGTGCGCGCCTGCGCCTTGCCTTTGCCAACAGTGAAGCGTTGCAAATCAACACCAGGTGTAACAACGAAGACGTTGTCCGGACAGGCATCGTAGAGAGAGACGAGGCTCGCTGCTTCTGAATCCGTATTTGCGATGAGCGCCGCGGCATTCTTTACGATCTGCTCTTCGCCAATCGCTCTGATGGCAGGCTCTGGGATCTCCCCCTCGGCCATATTGAGGTTTTTGACTCGAGCCATCGTGTGCATCGTATGCACGAGCGGAATATCGGTGCGCTCTGAGAGCATCCAACCCAACTGTCCACTGATCCAATAATGCGAATGGAGGATCTGATAGTAATTTTTTGGTAGCTTGTTGAATGTCTCCATGACGCCATGCGTCAGGGCTCCAATTTGTGAGGGCAATTCCTCTTTTGATAGCCCTTTAAAGGGGCCCGCCTCTACATGGCGCACGGTTACTCCAGGAGCTATCTCAACAATCGCTGCCTGGTAGGGATCCGTCGCTCTCGTGTAGATATCAACATCGACCCCAGCTTGCGCCATCTTGATTGCGCTCTCGACAACATAGATATTCATGCCGCCTGCATCACCGGTGCCCGCTTGATCAAGAGGGGAGGTATGCACCATCAGGGTAGCGATACGTCCTCTCACCGTAAAAGTCTATAACTGAGTTACTAACTCCGATACTCGAATCTCGCCGGTGATCTCTCCGCCGCCTCTTATGTAAACGGGTTCAATTTCCGCTGCAATCTCCCACGCGTTTAGTACGGCCTTTACAATCGCCGGAAAGGCACGATCTGCTCCATCGCTTACCTTAAAGATGCAGGCACGACCATCAGCGAGTGAGAGAAGTTCTACAGCTTCTGCTCCCTCTTTCATAAAGAGACCCGGGATTGTAGGCATCAAAGTCGTAGTAAGTCGGCCAGCTCCTGCGACCATCTCGGGATAGGCGAGACAGGCGGCAACAATCTCCTGATGCACGGGATCGGTAGATACACGGAATTTATGTGCGCCTAGCGCAAAGTTTCGAGTAGTAATCGCGAAGAGTGGAGCCCCGCATCCATCGGCCGTGGTGGAGATAATTGATTCTCCAATAAGCCCTTCGATTTCTTGACGAATTGCAATTTGCAGTGGATGTTCAGGATCTAGATAGCTCTCGGTATCCCATCCATTAACAACGCAAGTCGCCAGCATTCCTGCATGTTTGCCACTGCAATTCTGCGTCAAACGAGTTGGAGGGTTGGTGCCCCACGCCAGTCGTTCTGCGCGACCAAGCGGTTGATCCAGAGAGTTGCGCAGGTCTGCCACCGTGAGTCCGGCACCGTGCAAAATTGATTCAACGACTGCTAGATGTTCTGTGCTTCCAGAGTGGCTTGCGCAGACGACCGCCAACTGCTTTGGTGAGAGAGATAATCCATTACGCACCATTGCGGCTGCCTGAAAAGACTTGATCGAAGAGCGGGGATACATTGGTGCATCGACATCTCCAACGGCTGCACGAACTGAACCATCGCTATTGATCAAGACGAGGTGACCGTTGTGAACAGACTCGACGATTCCTGCGCGAACTACTTCCGCTAAGAGCACTCCCGTGAAATGGGTCATCCTTGCTCGCCTTGACGCTCCATAGTTGACCACATATAAGCCTGTAGCTCGTGGCCATCCATCTCAACGTCGTGGGCGAAGAAGAGCTGTCCTTCCACTAAGCCATATAGCCGCGATCCAGACTCCACTGACTTTCCGGATGGACTTACGTAGCCACGATCGAGAGCCAGTTGAATCTTGGGACCATCGTAAATTCCGACCCAACCTTCACCGCGTCCGGTGTTGTAGGCGAGGACGACTTCCAGAACCTTCTTGGGCTTGGGATGCCAGAAACCAACCTCGTAATCGAAGGGTTCAATGATGTCCGCGTTCTCGTCAATCAACCATGTGCGGGAGTAGTAATTGAGAAAATTCCGACCATCGTGATTAAAGGTGACCTCATGTGCAAACTCGAAGGGCTCAATGCCCGGATACTCGCCATGTCCCTTTCCGCGCCAGGTACCAACCATCCACGCCAGTGGATAGAGATCTTCGTGTAATCCCTCGGGGATTGTGAAAGCCATTTACTCTGCCCTTTCTTCTCGCCATAGGCGAACCGCGCCGCGTATACCGAAGATGATCATGAATAAACCGAAGGCGGCCGCTCCAACTATGAGAGCAATAGATGTAACGGTCACCACCCGATAATCGTAACCGTTACCATTGATTTATGAAGACGCTGGTAGTCAAGGTGATGGCGGGTAGCGATGATGCAGAACGCGCAGCACAGGCCTTCACCGTGGCTGCTACCGCTTTAGCTAGTGGATTTAACGTTTCACTCTGGCTAACGAGCGAGGCCTCATATTTTGCTCTCCCAGGTCGTTGTGAAGAGTTTGTGCTTCCACATTCCGCGCCTTTGGCTGAACTTCGCGATGCGCTACTTGCCAGTGGTTCTATAACTCTCTGCAGTCAATGCGCAGTGCGACGAAATATCACCGAATCTGACCTACTACCTGGCGTCGTTATTAAAGGCGCTGCATCTTTTGTGCAAGAGATCATGCAGAGTGGAACTCAGGCCTTAATTTATTAGTTCAGCCCACGACGCTTTAAGAGCGGCTCGATCGTGGCATCGCGGCCTCGAAAGTTACGGAACATTTGCATCGAGTCTATAGAACCACCTCGACTCAATAACTCTCTGCGAAAGTGATCTCCGTTTTCGCGAGTGAGTCCGCCATTGCCTTTAAACCACTCGACGGTATCTGCATCCAGGATCTCAGACCAAATATATCCGTAATATCCCGCCGAATAACCACCAGCGAAGATGTGCGCAAAATATGTTGAGCGATAGCGTGTCGGGACAGGTGCGTACTCCAAACCATAATCTGCTATTGCCTTCTTCTCAAAGGCGACTACATCTTCGATGACGTACCCATCAGCAATTTGATGTAGCGCAAGGTCGAGTATCGCTGCTTGTAGATAGGCGGAAGTGTCATGCCCTTGGTTGAAGGTAGAAGAGTTGACGATATTGTCGATTAACTCTTGGGGAAGACGCTCGCCAGTTTCGTAGTGCAGGGCAAAGTTAGTTACGACCTCAGGCCAGAAGATCCACATCTCGTTAACCTGCGATGGAAACTCTACGAAATCTCGCTCGACACTCGTGCCTGAAACGCGTGGGTACTTAACCTGCGAAAAGAGACCGTGTAGCGCATGGCCGAATTCATGGAAGAGAGTGACCAAGAAGTCGAAGGAGAGGAGCGTTGGTTCGCCTGCTGGTGGCTTCACAATATTGAGGTTATTCACGACGACCGAAAGCTGACCGAAGAGAAAGTTCTGGTCTACCAGATTGTTCATCCAAGCCCCGCCTCGCTTGGAGTCTCGGGTGTAGAAATCTCCAATGAAGAGTCCCAATTTAGAACCATCGGCATTGTTCACTTCAAAGGCACGCGCCTCGGGGTGGTACGTCACGATATCTGGCCGTTCCTTAAAGGTGATGCCATACAACTTTGTCGCGGCGAAGAAGACGCCATCCCATAAGGTCTTCTCCAACTCAAAGTATGGCTTTAAAGCGGCGGTATCCACGTTGTACTTCTCTGCGCGCACCTGTTCGGTATAAAGATCCCAATCCCAACTCGCAAGATCGAAACTCTCGCCGTTAGCAGAGATCGTCTCTTGCAGGACAACTCCCTCGCGTTTTGCATTTGCTATCGCTGATTTCGCG